>JACRMD010000045.1 GCA_016215085.1 Solirubrobacterales bacterium
CCGTCGCGGCCGGGCCGCTGCGGCTGGCGATCACGCCGGCCGACGTGCGCACGGGCGGCCGGGTCGCCCTCGGGGTCGGCGGCGCGCCCGGCCGCGGGACCGTGCGCTTCGAGGCCGACCCGTGGCCGTTCGACGGCGTCTGGACGCCGGCGGGGGAGGCCACCGCCACGGCCTACGGCGACGCGGCGCTCAGCGTCCGGCCCGACCGCAACACGCGCTATCGCGCGCTGTCCGGCGAGGCGGCCACGGCGCCCCGCACCGCCTACGCCGAGCTCGCCGTCACGGTCGACCGGCAGCGCGTCGCCGGCGGGCGCTTCCGCGAGATCGTGACGATGACCGGCCCGGCCGACGCGGCCCTCGCCTCGCGGACGATGCACTTCTACGTGCCCGCCGGCAGGCGGACCCTGCGCCGCGCGCGCAGCGCCGCGATCCGCACGCTCGCCCCCGGCCGGTTCCGCGCGAGCGCCGTGCTGCGCGGCCGCCGCGTGCTCTTCTGCTACCGCGAGCCGTCGCCCGACGCGTTCGGCCGGCCCGTCGCCGGCGACGACGACTGCGGCGCGCGGCGGCTGCGCGTCACCGGCTGAGCGCGCGCGGTAGCGTCGCCGCCTGCGTGGACGAACGGCGAAGCGGTCACCAACACAACCGAGGAGTCGGAGCCGTGAGGACGGGAGGGCGAAGCCCGGTTGGCACGGTCGGCGTCGTCGGCGCCGGCACCATGGGCTCGGGCATCGCGCAGCTCGCCGCGCAGGCGGGCGCCCGCACCCTGCTCTTCGACCCGGTCGAGGGCGCCGCCGCCCGGGGCGCCGAGCGCGCGCGGGCCGGCATCGCCAAGCTCGCCGCCAAGGGCCGCTACGCCGGCGACGCCGAGGAGGCGGGCGCGCGGCTGGAGGTCGTCGGCGCGCTCGACGCGCTCGCGACGTGCGAGCTCGTCGTCGAGGCGGCGCCGAAGCGGCTCGAGCTCAAGCACGAGCTCTTCGCCGCGCTCTCGCGGATCGCGCCAGAGGCGGTCCTGGCCAGCAACACGTCGTCGATCCCGATCACCGCGATCGCGCGCGGCGCGGCGGACCCGTCGCGCGTGGTCGGCATGCACTTCTTCAACCCGGCCCCGCTCATGCGCCTGGTCGAGGTGATCGCGGGCGTCGAGTCCTCCGACGCGGCGCTCGCCCTCACGCGCGCCGCGGGCGAGGCGATGGGCAAGCGCGTCATCGACGCCACGGACGGCCCGGGCTTCCTGGTCAACCGCTGCAACCGCCCCTTCGGCCTCGAGGCCCTGCGGCTGCTGCAGGAGCGGCTGGCCGACGTGCAGACCATCGACGCGATCGTCCGCGCGGCGGGCTTCCGCATGGGGCCGTTCGAGCTGCAGGACCTCGTCGGCATCGACCTCGGCTTCGACGTCTCGAAGTCGTTCTACGAGCTGTCCTTCGGCGAGCCGCGCTGGCGCCCCTCGATGCTCAGCGCGCAGATGGTCGCCGCCGGCCGCCACGGCCGGAAGACCGGCCGCGGCTGGTACGCCTACGAGGAGGGCCGCCCGCACCGCCCCGAGGACCCCGAGCCGCCGGCGGCGGGCGGCGGCGATGGGCGCCTGGTGACGATCACCGGCTGGCTGCCGATCGCCGACGAGCTGCGCGAGCTCGCCGACGCGGCGGGCTGGGAGGTCGAGGAGGAGCCCTCGGGCGACGTGCCGTGGCTCATCGTCGACTGCGGCAGCGAGCCCGAGGCCGACCCGGCGCAGGGCGCGCCGCGGGTGATGCTCTGCGCCGAGGGCGCGCTGCACGCGCTGGACCCGGCCGGCACCGCGGCGGGCTTCCACGCGCTGCCGCCGGTGGGGATCGTCGAGCTGACGCGGACCGCGTCGACCTCCGACCTCGCGGCCGGCCGGGCGGAGGCGTTCTTCACCTCGCTGGGCCATCGCACCGCCTGGGTCGGCGACGCACCCGGGCTCGTGCTCGGGCGGATCGTCGCCCAGGTCGTCAACGAGTGCGCCTTCGCGGTCTACGAGGGCGTCGGCTCGCCCGAGGACGTCGACGACGGGATGGTCCTCGGCATGAACCACCCGCGCGGGCCGCTGGCGTGGGCCGACGCAATGGGCCTGGACCACGTCGTGATGGTCCTCGACGGGCTGCGCGAGGAGTACGGCGAGGAGCGCTACCGCGCCGCCCCGCTGCTGCGCCGCATCCACGCCTTCCACGAGGACGAGCACGACCACGACCACTGACCTCACATCGGCGGGGTCGCGGCCGTTGCACCTCCAGTGATCCCCTTCCAGCGCTTCCTCGACGAGCAGCGGGACGCCGTGTGGCGGTTCCTGGTCGCCGCCGTGGGACGCGACGCCGCCGACGACTGCTTCCAGGAGACGTTCCTGGCCGCGATGGCCGCCTACCCCCCGCGCCACGACCGCAACCTGCGCGGCTGGGTGCTGACCATCGCCAACAACAAGGCCCTGGACCACCACCGCGCGCGGGCGCGCCGCGCCGTGCCGGTGGAGGAGGTCCCCGAGGTCGCGGTCTGGGACGGCGAGCCGGGCGAGGACGAGGTCTGGGCGCGCGTGCGGGCCCTGCCGGACAAGCAGCGGGCCGCCGTGCTCCTGCGCTACGCCGGCGACCTCACCCACCGCCAGGTGGCCGCCGCGCTGGGGTGCACGGAGGAGGCCGCGCGCCGCTCCGCGCACGAGGGGCTCAAGAAGCTGCGACTGGAGGTCACCCGATGACGCTCGCACCACCCGCCTTCGACCCGGCCGACGCCGCGGCCGCCGCGCGGCGCTTCACCGACGCCGCCGAGCCCGACGTCGCCTACGCGACCGTCGACTCGCCCGTCGGCCTGCTGGTCGTCGCCGCCACGCCCCGCGGGCTGGTCCGGCTGGCCTACGAGGACGGCGGCGTCGACGCGATCGTGGAGTCGCTGGCGGCGAGGCTCAGCCCGCGGATCCTCGAGGCGCCCGCGCGGCTGGACGCGGTCCGCCGCGAGCTCGACGAGTACTTCGCCGGCCGCCGGCGCGCGTTCGACCTCGACATCGACTGGGCGCTGTACAGCGACTTCGGCCGCCGCGTCCTGCAGGCGACCGCCCGCATCCCCTTCGGCGCCACCGCCACGTACGGGCAGGTCGCGGCGCGGGCGGGCAACGCGAAGGCGTCGCGCGCCGCCGGCCGCGCGCTGGGCGCCAACGCGATCCCGATCGTCGTCCCGTGCCACCGCGTGATCGGCACGAGCGGCCGCCTCGTCGGCTACACCGGCGGCGTCGAGCGCAAGGTCGCGCTGCTGCGCCTCGAGGGCGTGGAGGTCTAGTAGCGTCGCCGCGATGCCCCAAGCGCACCTGGATCGCCTGAGCGCCGTCGACGCCGCGTTCCTCCACCAGGAGAAGCCGGGCACCCACATGCACATCGGCGGGTGCGTGGTGCTCGAGGGCCCGCCGCCGC
>JACRMD010000274.1:0-3275 GCA_016215085.1 Solirubrobacterales bacterium
CGGTGCACGCCGCGCTGGCCGAGGCCGCCCGCGCCCGCGCCCAGCGCGGCGAGTGCGAGCGCGTCCGGCGCCGGCTGCGCGGCGTCCAGGTGCGCACGCTGCCGTTCCTCTTCGAGCGCGACCTGGGCGCCGAGCAGCTCGAGCGCCTCGCGCGGGAGCTGGACCGGTGAGCGTCAGCGACCGGCTGCGCGACAAGCGCGTGGTCATCTGCGCCGGCTCGGGCGGCGTGGGCACGACTCCGTGCTCGGCCGCGATCGCGATGGGCCTGGCCGCGGAGGGCAAGCGCGTCGCCGTCGTCACGATCGACCCGGCCAAGCGGCTGGCCAACTCGCTGGGCCTCGAGCAGCTGGGCAACGAGCCGCGGCTCGTGGACCCGTCGCGCTTCGAGGGCCACGGCATCGAGATCACCGGCGAGCTGTGGGCGATGATGCTCGACCCCAAGCGGACCTTCGACGAGCTCATCGAGCGCCTGGCGCCGGATCGCGCGACGGCCGACGAGATCCTCGCCAACCGCATCTACCGCGAGCTGTCCTCCGCCGTGGCCGGCTCGCAGGAGTTCACCGCGGTCGCCAAGCTCTACGACCTCGACCGCTCCGGCGACTTCGACGCGATCGTGCTCGACACGCCGCCCTCGCGCAACGCGCTGGACTTCCTCGACGCCCCCGACCGCCTGACCGGCTTCCTCGAGGGGCGCGCGCTGCGCGTGTTCCTCGCGCCGAGCGGGCTGGCGGCCAAGGTCGTCGGCCGCTCGACGGGCGTCGTCTTCTCGGTCCTGCGCCGCGTGACCGGCGTGGACCTGATGGACGACCTGTCGGTCTTCTTCCGCGCGCTGTCGGGCGTGCTCGAAGGCTTCCGCGAGCGCGCGAGCGCGGTCAAGGCGGTGCTGTCGGACCCGGCGACGACGTTCCTGATCGTCACCTCGCCCGAGCGCGAGCCCGTCGAGGAGGCGATCTTCTTCCACGGCAAGCTCGTCGAGGCGCGGATGCCGTTCGGCGGCCTGGTGGTCAACCGCGTGCACCCGCTCGCCGACGACGCGCAGCCCGTCGACGTCGCCGAGCTCACCGCCGACCTCGACGGCGACGCCGCGCTGGCCCGCAAGGTCGCGCGCACGCTGGACGAGTTCCGCATCCTCGCCCACCGCGACGCGGCGGCGATCGAGCGCCTGCGCCACGAGCTCGGCGAGGACGAGCCGATCCTCGTCCCGCACCTCGACGGCGACGTCCACGACGTGGACGGCCTGGTGGCCGTCCACAAGCACCTCTTCGCGGAGGCCGGCGAGCGCGACGCGCTGCTGGCCGAGGCCGCCTTCTAGACGATCGTGCGCTGGCGCACGTCCTCCTCCTCGTGGAGGAGGCGGTCGGCCAGCGAGCGCAGGTCGGAGTCCAGGTGGCCGCAGAGCACGTCGCGGATCAGCGCGCGCAGCCAGCCGGTGAGCTCCTCGACGAGCGGCTCGAGCGCCTGGTCCTCGGGCGCCACGCCGGCGACGACCGCGCGCTCGAGGTCGGCGACGTGGGCGATGCGCTCGGTGACCTGCGCGCGGGCCTCGGGCACCGCGCACAGCGCGGCGACGCGGCCGGCCAGGCGGCCGGACTGCGGACCCTCGGGCTCGAGCAGCGCGCGCAGCGCGAGCAGGACGTCGGTGAGTGCCTCGGACGGGCGCGGTCGCTCGGTGGCCAGCTCGAAGCGCCGCAGCGCCCAGGCCAGCTCGCCGCTGCGGGGCGTGCGGCGCGCGACGAGGCTCAGGAACGCGCGCAGCTCGTCCTCCTGGGCGGGCGGCACGGCGCACACGCCGCGGCCGGGCAGGCCGGCCGACAGCGCGAACGGCGCCCAGGCGCCGCCGCCGGTGCGCGTCCAGGCGGTCGTGGTCATGCCGATCCCGCAGGCGTCGTAGAGGCGCAGCGCGGTGACCAGCCGGCGCAGGCGGACCTGCGCGTGGCGCAGCGGCGCCTCGTCGCCCGGGGCGGCCTCCCAGGTGAGCCGCACGACGACGGGCACGCGGCCGTCGGCGCGCTCGCGGACCGCCTCGGGCGGCACGTCGCCGGCGAGGTCGCCGCGCACGAGCGAGAGCCCGTCGCCGAGGAGCACCTCCTCGGAGCCGATCGCGAGGCCGACCAGCGCGGCGACGACCTCGGTCTGGGCGCGGCCGTCCATCACCGCGGCCTCGAGCTCCTCGTAGGCGGCGGCCAGCCGCTCGGGGCGCAGGACGAAGTCGGTCGAGTCCTCGAAGACGCGGGCGAGCAGGTGGCGCAGCGCCTCCTCGGCGCGGGCGCGCGGGTCGCTGGGGACGCGGGCGTCGCCGCGGGCGACGAGGTAGGCGTCGGTGCCGCCGGCGGCCACGAGCGCGTGGACCGCGGGCAGGTAGGTCGGCAGACGGCCGAGGATCCCCCGGCGCTCCTCGATGAACGCGGCCGTCAGCGGCTTGTAGCAGTACAGCGACGCGTCGCGACGCCGGCCGCCGACCTCGACGACCTCAAAGGGCACCTCGGCGCCGTCGGCGGTGTCCGACGCGAGCTGCCATGCGGCCTCCTCGGCGAAGGCCGCGACAGCCGCGTGCAGCTGGCGGTTGCGCATGGCCGCTGGGTTCGCGCGCGCGGCCCGCGGTCCTCTGCGGTGCAAGACGCCGCCCACGCCGTCCGGGCGCGCGCCGCCCTCAGCGCACGCGGACGGTCCAGCGGCGCACGATCGTCTTCCGGTCCGAGCGCACGCGCGCCTCGACCGTGTAGGTGCCGCGGGCGCGGGGCGTCCAGCGCGCCGCGACCGGGCGGCCGGTGCAGCCCTCCTTCAGCGACGCCACCACCCTGCCGGCGCGCACCACGCGGACCTGCGAGACGACGGGCTGCGCCGGGCGGATGCGCGCGACCGTCGCCGTGCGCCCGCGCCGCAGCGCCTTGGATGCCGAGCGCACGTGGCGCACCAGCGCCCCCGGCCGGCTGGGCACCGTCACCGCCCGCGTGCTGCGCTCCCACCCGCTCGTCACCGAGAGCCGCGCGACGCCGGGGCAGCGCGCGGCGAAGCGGCCCTGGATCGTCTGGGTGGCCGGGTCGCGCCGGTCGTCCTCGCGCCCGCCGGCGACCGGCACGAGCACGCGCGGGTCGCTCGTGGTCCACACGCGCGAGGGGATCGGCAGGTCGGCCTTGGGCGTCGAGGTCGGGACCTCCTGCTGGGCGACGGCGACGCCCGCCGCGCCGGCGATCACGAGGGTGCCGGCCGCGGCGCCGAGCGCCGGGCGCGGCGAGAGCCGGACCGCCGCGACCGCCCCGAGCAGCAGCAGCGGC
>JACRMD010000274.1:3331-9175 GCA_016215085.1 Solirubrobacterales bacterium
ACAGCGCCCACGGCGGCACCGCCGCCCCGGCGCCGCCGCTCGCCTTGGGGATCGGGTCGGGGTCGCGCAGCTCGAGCGCCTCGACCTTGGCGGTGTCCTTGAACACCGGCTGGCGGCCGAAGGCCGCGAACCGCGCGGCGTCGCCCGGCGCCAGCCGTTGCGGCCCCTCGATGCGGATCGAGCCCGGCACGAAGACCGGCACGACGTCGGTGCTGCGGATGCGGCCGCCGTCGGCGCGCAGCAGCCGGAAGCCGTGCCAGTAGCCGTGGTCGGTGCCCACCGGGCCGGTCGTGTAGAGCTCGCCGCCGGCGCCGCCGTCGATGAAGTACGGCACACCGCCCCGGCCCTCGTACTGGAACTGGCCCTTGATGTGGCCGACGAAGACGCCGTCGACGCCGGTCTCCTGCGCGATCCGCTCGAAGGTGTCGTTGTCAGTCGTCGCGCCCTTGCCCATCACGTGCTGGCGCGCGGTCGTGTCGGTGTAGCTCTGGTCGCGCGGGTCCCGCGTGGGCATGTGCATGACGACGAACGCCGCGCGGCCGTCGCGCTGGGCCTCGGCGGCCTTCGCGCGCAGGAAGTCGAACTGGGTGCCCGAGGAGCCGTCGGCGCGCGCCTGGTAGGGGTCGCAGCCGGTCAGCGACCAGCACGAGTTGTCCAGGAAGATCCACCGCGCCGGGCCGACGTCGACGGCGTAGGTGCCCGCCGCGCCCGCCGGGTCGTCGGCGGGCCGCTGCAGCGGCGCGAACGGCGCGCGCCGGTAGGGCGGCGCGTCGCCCATCGGGTACGGCCGGCCGGCGAAGACCGACTTGTAGGGGTCCAGCGAGTCGGGCGTGGTGCCGCCGAACAGGCCGATCGTCCCGCCGGGCACCCCCGGCGGCGCGTTGCGATCGTGGTTGCCGACGCCGGCGAGGTACGGCACCCCTGCGCGGTCGAACGCGTCCATGACGGCCTGCCACGCGCCGAGCTGGTCGGGCTCGCCGTCGTTGGCCTTGTCGCCGGACGTCGTCACCAGCGCGGGCCGGTAGCGCGCGACCTCCTCGACCACCTTCGGCAGGATCGTCGCGCCGTCGGCGTCGTTGACGTGCTCCTCGCCGAAGTGGGCGAACAGCGTGCCCGGGCCGCCGGCCGGCGGCCATGGGCGGTCGGCGACCTCGGCACGCGCCGGCGCGGCCACGAGCAGCAGCGCGGCGGCGAGTGCCCCTACATGGTGGACTCCCACGGCCGCGCAGTCTGACGACGACGCACCGGATTCGCGCCGGTCGTTCACAGGAGTTACACGCGCTCGAACCTCCAGGCGCGACGCAGGAGTCCGTGCAAGCCCGCGCGCGACCCGGGAGGCGAAGGGTCGGCGCCGAACTCCCCGAACGATGTCCCGCCGCACGCTCGCCGCGTTCGCGCTCGCCGTTCTCGTCGTCGTGCCCACCCGGGCCCACGCCGAGGTGGGAGGCGGCAGCGCGAACGCGGCGAGCGGCGGGACCGCCTACGTGACGCCGCCCACGCCGGGGACGATCACCCCGGACGGCCTGGCGGTCGCCCCCGGCGGCGCGCCGCCGCAGGTCGCGGCGATCATCGCGTGGGGCAACCGGATCGCCAAGCGGCCCTACCGCTACGGCGGCGGCCACCGTCGCTTCACCGACACCGCCTACGACTGCTCGGGCTCCATCTCCTACGCCCTGCGCGGCGCGGCGCTGCTCAAGGCGCCGCTGGACTCGACCGCGTTCATGGACTGGGGCGACGCCGGCCCGGGCCTGTGGGTGAGCGTCTACGCCAACCGCGGCCACGCGTACATCTTGGTCGCCGGCCTGCGGTTCGACACCAGCGGCCGCACGACGGCGGGCTCGCGCTGGCAGCTCGCGCCGCGCAGCGCCAAGGGCTTCGCCGTGCGCCACCCGCGCGGGCTCTAGTGCCCGGCGGCGCTGGCGATCGCCAGCATCATCGCGGCGCCTGAGGCCGTCACCAGGAACGACCCGAGCGCCGGCAGCCGGTGCGCGGCCGGCAGCAGGTGCGTCGCGGCCGCGTAGAGGAACAGGCCGCTGAAGAAGCCCAGCGTGAGCGGCAGCACCTCGTCGGGCACCGGCAGGAACGTGCCGACCAGCGCGCCGGCGAGCGGCGCGGTGGCGACCGCGACCAGCCAGCGCCGCGAGCGGTCGGTCGGGTGGCGGGCCGCGGTGAGCAGCGTGACGGTGTTCAGGCCGTCGGAGAAGTCGTGGACGATGACCGCCAGCGCGATCAGCAGGCCGACGGCGTGGTCGACCTGGAAGCCCAGGCCGATCGCCAGGCCGTCGAAGAAGCTGTGCGCGACGAAGCCCGCCGCGCCGACGACGCCCGACGCCGACGGCGGGACCGCCGCGCCCGGATGCTCGTGGTGGTGGTCGCCGCAGTCCTCGTGGCGGTGGGCGAAGCGCTCGGCCGCGTTGAACACCAGGAACCCGGCGAGCACCGCGCCGAACGGCACCGCCATGCCCATGCCGTGCTCCTCGGCGTGGTCCAGCGCCTCGGGCAGCAGGTCGAACAGCGCGGCGCCGAGCACGACGCCGCCGGCCAGCGCCATCAGCCACTCGATGCGCGTGGGCCAGCGCAGCGCGGCGAGGCCGCCCGCCATCGTCGAGGCGAAGGTGACGCCCGAGAGCAGCAGCGCGGCGGTCATCGCGCGTTCTCCACGCACGCGGGACACAGCCCCGAGAACACCAGCGTGTGCCCGGTGATGACGAAGTCGGTCTGCTCGGCCACGTGCGGCAGGACGGCCCGCACGGCGCAGCCCGGGACCTCCCCGACCGTGCCGCAGCGGTCGCAGCGCACGTGCTCGTGGTGGTCGCCGGCCGCCTCGTAGCGCGCCTTGCCGTCGCCGAGCTCGACCCGGCGCACCGCCCCGTCGGCCTCGAGCCGCGCCAGCGCGCGGAACACGGACGAGTAGTCGGCGGCGACGCCCTGCCCGTGCAGGGCCGCGAGCACCTCGTCGATCGCCCAGTCGTGGCGGCCGCTCTCGCGCAGGAGGGCGGCGACGGCGTCACGGACGTGGCTCGGGCGGGGCACGGGTCCACTGTAGCGTTTCGCAACTCGCTTGCGCAACCGGCTTGCGTCAAGCGCGCGGCGGCCCGCTCCGGCGGCGAGCCACCGGCCGCGGGCCGTACCCTGCGCGACGTGGGCCACGAGCACGACCACCACGGCCACCACGGCCACGACCATGCGCACGTCCACGTGGACCCCGCGACCGCCGACCGCGGCCCGCTGGCGATCGCGCTGGCGATCATCCTCGTGTTCATGGTGGTCGAGGTCGTCGCGGGCCTCGTCGCCGACTCCGTCGCGCTGCTCTCGGACGCGGCCCACATGCTCACCGACGCCGGGGCCATCGGCCTCGCCCTCGTGGCCGCCAGGCTCGCCTCGCGCCCGGCGCGCGGGCCGTTCACGTTCGGCCTCGGGCGGGCGGAGGTGCTCTCGGCGCAGGTCAACGGCGCCGTCCTGCTCGCGCTGGCCGCCGTGCTCGGCTACGAGGCCCTCGGCCGCCTGGCCGACCCGCCCGACGTCGAGGGCGGCCTGGTCATCGTCGTCGGCGCCGCCGGCGCGGTCGCCAACGTCGCGGCCGCCTTCGCGCTGGCGCGCGCCTCGCGGCGCTCGCTCAACGTCGAGGGCGCGATGGCGCACGTGATGACCGACCTGTACGGGTCGGTCGCCGCGATCGTCGCCGGCGTGCTGGTCGTCACCGCCGGCTTCGAGCTCGCCGACCCGATCGCGGCGCTCGTGGTCGTCGCGCTCATGCTGCGCTCGTCGTGGTACCTGCTGCGGGCCTCGGGCCGGGTGCTCCTGGAGGCGGCGCCCACGGGCATCGACGTGCAGGCCGTGGGGACGCGCATGAGCCGCCACCCCGGCGTCGTCGAGGTCCACGACCTCCACGTCTGGGAGCTCACCAGCGACTTCCCGGCGCTGGCCGCCCACGTGATGGTCGCCTCGGGCGCCGACTGCCACAGCATCCGCCGCGAGCTCGAGGCCGTGCTGCGCCAGGACTTCGACATCGAGCACACCACGCTGCAGGTCGACCACGCCCCCGCGCCGGGCCTCGTCCAGCTCGAGCCGCGCGCGCACTGAGCAGCTTTCGAGAAGCCACCGGGGCGGGTCGCGGTCAGGATGGCCGCCGATCCCTCAACCCACCCCCGGAGGTCACCATGTTGCAGCAGCTCAGCCACGTCAACGTCTGGGTCGACGACCAGGACGAGGCGCTGGCCTTCTACACCGAGAAGCTCGGGCTCGAGGTCCGCGAGGACGTCACGCTCGCCGAGCTCCCGGGCTTCCGCTGGCTGACCGTCGGCGTGCCCGGCCAGCCCGGCGCCGCGCTGGCGCTGATGGAGGTGCCCGGCCCGCCGGTCTTCGAGCCCGACACCGCCGCCGCGGTCCGGGCCGTGATGGCCAAGGGCGTCGCCGGCGGGCTGTTCTTCGCCACCGACGACTGCCGCGCGACGTGCGAGCAGCTCAAGGCGCGCGGCGTGCAGCTCAGCGAGGAGCCGCAGGAGCGGCCCTACGGCGTCGACGCGGCCCTGCGCGACCCGTTCGGCAACAACATCCGCGTCGTCCAGGCGACGCCGGTGCCCGCCTAGCCGGGCGAGACGCCGCCGGTGGACGGCGCGGGCGTCGCCGACGCCCCGCCGTCCGGCCCGGCCGGCTGCAGCGGGCGGCCCGGGCGCACCGCGCGGACGAAGAGCGCAGCGGCCTTCGCGGCCTTGGCGCTCGAGCCCGTGGTCGGCGTGAGCCGGTACAGGCCGGGCTTGCTGAGCTTGACCTTCGCCGAGAACGCGGAGCGCTTGGGCTTGACGGTGACGACCCCGACGCGCTGGAAGCGGCCGGGGCGGACCTCGCGCTCGACGAGCACGCGCACGGGGGCGACCGGGCGCACGGTGCCGCGCACGACGGCGCTGCGGCCGGCGCGCACGCGGGTCGTCTTGGCCGCGGCGGCGAGCACCGGCAGCATGCCCAGGGCGACCGGCGCCGTCACGGCGACCGCGGCGCCGGGCACCGCGGCGCGGGCGCGCAGCTTGCCGGCGGCCTTCCAGGCCACCGCCGCGGTCCAGGCGCCGTCGCCGTCGGTCTGGGCGCGGGCGACCGTCGTCCACGAGCCGCTGCGCCCCTGCTTCTGCACGAGCACGCGCTGGCCGGCGACCGCGCCGCCGTCGGAGCGCACGAGCGCCCCGCCGACGCGCACGTCCTCGCCGTAGCGGACGGCCTCGGCCTCCAGCGGCGCCATCGTCAGGCGCACCGCCGCCGCGGCGACCGCGGGCGCGATCGCCGCCGTGCGCCGCCGCAGCTCGGGCAGCTGGGCGTACAGCGCGTCGCCGGGGCAGGCGGTGCTGTCGCCGTCGCGATGGCCGCTGATGCGCTGGAAGCGCACGGGCGTGCCCGACTTGTAGCGGTTGAGGTCGCCGCCCGCGGAGGTGATCGTGACCTCGCCCTCGACCGGGGCGCCGTGCAGCGGCAGCTTCCAGGCGATGAGCTTGGCCATGGCGTCCAGCGCGGCCGGCGTCTGCTGCACGCCCGAGTAGTCGCCGATGTTGGCGATCCCGGTCGAGTGGCTGTTGTAGCCCTGCGCCTGCGCGCCGATGACCGGCTGGTCGACGCCGCCGGCGCGGCCCTCGAAGACCTGGCCGTACTTGTCGACGACGAAGTTGTACCCCAGGTCGTTCCACCCGTTGGTGTCGCGGTGGTACTTGGCCATCGCCAGCACGATCCCCGCGGAGTCCTCGGGCGCGTAGTCGTTGGCCGAGACCGTGTGGTGCACGAAGGCGAGCTGCACGTCGCCGTAGCTGGGCGCCTCGCGCGGCTTGACCTGGTCGCCGCCCCACTGCTCGCGCGGGATGA
>JACRMD010000275.1 GCA_016215085.1 Solirubrobacterales bacterium
AACGAGTGCATCTCCTACAAGCACAACCCCGAGTTCACGGTGGTCGCGTGGTACGAGGCCTACGCGGACTACGAGGACGTCATGCGCCGCGTCGAGGAGCTGCTGCCGCAGCTCGCCGCGGCCGCCGGCTACGCGGGCGAGATCGACTTCACGCCGCCCTATCCGCGCATCTCGCTGGTCGAGGCGATCCACAAGGCGACCGGCATCCACGTGCTCGAGCACGACGACCGCGACGCGCTGGAGTCGGTCATCCGCGCGGCCGGGCTCGACATCCCGACCGAGGGCCTGGCGTGGCCGGGCCTCGTCGACGACCTGTTCAGCAAGGTCGTCGAGCCGACGCTGGTCCAGCCGACGTTCGTCGTGGACTTCCCCAAGGAGCTCTCGCCGCTGGCGAAGGACCACCGCTCCAAGCCGGGGCTGGTCGAGCGCTTCGAGGCGTTCGCCGGCGGCATGGAGATCGCCAACGCGTTCTCCGAGCTCAACGACCCCGACGAGCAGCGCGCCCGCTTCGAGGCGCAGGTCCGCCTCGCGCAGGAGGGCGACGAGGAGGCCCAGCCCTACGACGAGGTCTTCGTCGAGTCGCTCGAGCAGGGCATGCCGCCCGCCGGCGGCATCGGCATCGGCATCGACCGCCTGGTGATGCTGCTCACCGAACGGCAGTCGATCCGCGAGGTCGTGCTGTTCCCCGCCATGCGCGACTGACGCGCGGCGAGTAGCTTCCGCGCCATGTTCGAGCGCTTCTCGACGTGGGGGCGGCAGGTGCTCACCAACGCGCAGGAGGAGGCGCGGGAGCTGCGCCACCCGACGATCGGGCCGGAGCACCTCGTGCTCGGCGTGCTGCGCGACGAGCGCGGCCTCGGCGCGGTCGTGCTGCGCGGCCTGGGCCTGAGCTACGAGGCCCAGCGCGCCGCGATGGCCGAGGGCGACCGCGCGCCGGCGGGCCAGATCCCGTACACGCCCCGGGCGCGCCAGGTCCTCGAGCAGGCGATGCGCGAGGCGCTGAGCCTCGGCCACGACGGCATCTCCAGCGAGCACGTGGTCCTCGCGCTCGCGCGCGAGGGCGACCTGCCCGGCGTCGAGCCCGCGCGCGTGCGCGAGGAGGTCCTGCGCGCGCTCGACGAGGGAGTCGACGAGCCGCCGGGGCCGGTCGACGGCGCGACCGTCGCGCCGCTCGTGCGCGGGCCGGCGGGCGCCGCGGAGGCGATGTCGCGCTTCGGCTCGCCGTGGGACGCGGCGGTGCAGGCGCACCTGCTGCTGGGCATCCTCGCGGGCGGCGGCCGGGTCGCCGACTTCCTCCGCGGGCACGGCGTCACCGAGGACGCGGTCCGCGGGCTGTCCGAGCGCGCCGAGTAGGCGTCGGCGGGGGTTCGGAGGCCTCCCGGAGAGGGGAGGTGCCTGCGGTAGACTGAGCCATGCCCTCCGTTCGTGCCCGACTCGCACTCATCTTCCGGCCCCCAGCGGTCGAAGAGAGAGGTGTACCGGGTACTTCGGTGTCCCCCTAGGAACTTCCGGACCACTCCAGCGACCGACCGCTAGCGACCCCCAAGCCGCACCAGCAGGAAGGACGTCCCCCCCAATGTTCGAGCGATTCACAGAACGAGCCCGCCAGGTGGTCGTTCTCGCGCAGGAAGAGGCGCGGACGCTCAAGCACAACTACATCGGCACCGAGCACATCCTGCTCGGCCTGCTCCGTGAGGAGGAGGGCCTGGCGGCTCGCGTGCTCGAGTCCCTCGACATCACCGTCGAGCGCGTGCGGGCCCAGGTGGTGCGCATCGTCGGCTCTGGCGAGGAGGTCACCTCCGGCCAGATCCCGTTCACGCCGCGCGCCAAGAAGGTGCTGGAGCTCGCGCTCCGCGAGGCCCCGAGCCTCGGCCACAACTACATCGGGACCGAGCACATCCTGCTCGGCCTCGTCCGCGAGAACGAGGGCGTCGCCGCGCGCATCCTGCTCGACTTCGACGCCGACTCCGAGAAGATCCGCAACGAGGTCATCCGCATGCTCTCCGGCCCCGGTGGCCGGCGGCAGAGCGGGGCCCAGGGCGCGGGCGCCGCAGGCGCCGGCGCGGCGGGCGCGCATGGCGAGGGCAAGAAGTCCTCGAAGCTGCTCGACCAGTTCGGCCGCAACCTCACCAAGCTCGCCGCCGACGGCAAGCTCGACCCGGTGGTCGGTCGCGAGACCGAGATCGAGCGGATCATGCAGATCCTCTCGCGCCGCACGAAGAACAACCCCGTGCTCATCGGCGAGCCGGGCGTCGGCAAGACCGCGGTGGTCGAGGGCCTGGCCCAGCGCATCACCAACGCCGACGTGCCCGAGCTCCTCAAGGGCAAGCAGATCTACACGCTGGACCTGGCCGCCCTCGTCGCGGGCTCGAAGTACCGCGGCGAGTTCGAGGAGCGCCTCAAGAAGGTGATGAAGGAGATCACCCAGCGCGGCGACATCATCCTGTTCATCGACGAGCTCCACAACCTCGTCGGTGCCGGCGCGGCCGAGGGCGCGATCGACGCGGCCTCGATCCTCAAGCCGGCGCTCGCCCGCGGCGAGCTGCAGACCATCGGCGCCACCACGCTCGACGAGTACCGCAAGTACCTCGAGCGCGACTCGGCGCTGGAGCGGCGCTTCCAGCAGATCCGCGTCGACCAGCCATCGACCGACGAGACCGTGCAGATCCTCAAGGGCCTGCGCGACCGCTACGAGCAGCACCACAAGGTCGAGATCACCGACGAGGCCCTCGAGGCCGCGGCGGAGCTCGCCGACCGCTACATCTCCGACCGCCAGCTGCCCGACAAGGCCATCGACCTCATCGACGAGGCCGCGTCGCGCATGCGCATCAAGTCGATGACGTCCCCGCCCGTGTACCGGGAGCTCGAGGACGAGATCGAGGAGACGCGCCGCGCCAAGGAGGCCGCCATCGAGGCGCAGGAGTTCGAGAAGGCCGCCAACCTCCGCGACAAGGAGCGGCGCCTGACGAACAAGAAGCGCGAGATGGAGGAGCAGTGGGAGGCCGGCGAGGCCGAGGGCGCCGAGCGCCCGGCCATCGGCGAGGAGGAGATCGCCGACATCGTCTCGATGTGGACCGGCATCCCCGTCTTCAAGCTCACCGAGGCCGAGACGGCGAAGCTCATGCGCATGGAGGAGGAGCTCCACAAGCGCGTCATCGGGCAGCACCAGGCGGTCGAGGTCATCTCGAAGGCCATCCGCCGCTCGCGCGCCGGCCTGAAGGACCCGAAGCGGCCGACCGGCTCCTTCGTGTTCCTCGGCCCGTCGGGCGTCGGCAAGACGGAGCTGGCCCGCACGCTCGCCGAGTTCCTGTTCGGCGACGAGGACTCGATGATCCGCATCGACATGTCCGAGTACATGGAGAAGCACGCGGTCTCGCGCCTCGTCGGCTCGCCTCCGGGCTACATCGGCTACGACGAGGGCGGCCAGCTCACCGAGGCGGTCCGGCGCAAGCCGTACTGCGTGCTCCTGCTCGACGAGATCGAGAAGGCGCACCCGGACGTGTTCAACATCCTCCTGCAGATCCTGGAGGACGGGCGCCTGACGGACTCGCAGGGCCGCACGGTGGACTTCCGCCACGCGATCGTGATCATGACGTCGAACATCGGCGCCTCGGAGATCGCGCGGAACACCCCGCTCGGCTTCGCGGTGACCGACGACGAGACCGGCATGACCTACGAGGACATGAAGGGTCGCGTCATGGGCGAGCTCAAGAAGGTCTTCCGGCCTGAGTTCCTCAACCGCATCGATGACGTCATCGTCTTCCACAAGCTCCAGAAGGACGAGATCAAGACGATCGTCGAGCTCCTGCTGCGCCGCATCCGCGAGTCGCTCGCGGAGCGCGAGCTCCAGCTCGAGCTGTCCGACGAGGCCAAGGAGCTGCTGGTCGACAAGGGCTGGGACCCCGCGATGGGCGCCCGCCCGCTGCGCCGGGCCATCCAGCGCTACATCGAGGACCCGCTGGCCGACTTCGTGCTCCGCGCCGAGCTCATGCCCGGCGGGACCGTGATGGTCGACCGCGCGCCGGAGGGCGAGGACCCCGAGGTGAAGCTCTCGGTCGTCGCGCCCGAGGAGCAGCCCAAGCCGGTCGCTGTCGGCGGCGGCGAGAGCGAGTCGAGCTCCGAGGAGGACCAGGTCCTTCCGGGCGAGCCCGCGCAGCCGCGCTCCGAGGGCGGGGACGTGGAGTAGTTCTCCAAGAAGTGGATCGAACGCGCGAAGGGCGGCCACCGGCCGCCCTTCGTCGTCCTCGAGGTGTGTAGGCTCGCGGCCCATGGACGCTGCACGCCTGAAGCGCATCCCGGTGTTCTCGGACCTCGACGACGAGGCCCTGGGGCACATCGCGGCCCTCGCCGCCGAGGTGTCGGTCCCCGCCGGCAAGGAGCTCGTCCGCGAGGGCGACTACTCCTACGACCTGCTGGCGATCGAGGAGGGCACCGCCCGCGTCGAGCGCGGCGGCGAGCACCTGGCCGATCTCGGCCCCGGCGACGTGATCGGGGAGATGGGCGTGCTCGAGCGCGACCAGCGCAACGCGACCGTCGTGGCGACGTCGCCGATGCTGCTGATGACGCTCACCAGCTGGGACATCCGCAAGCTGCGCAAGTCGGCGCCCAGCGTCGTCGAGCACCTCAGGGACCTGGTCGAGGCCCGCAAAGACCACGCCTGACGGGCGAGGTGAGCGTGCCCGATCGTCGTGGCTGGCAAGCCGGCGGTCGGGCCACTGGGCATCGCCCGTGGCTCGGCCGCCGGCGCAGCCAGGCGCGGCGAGGTGGTGCGCTCAGCCGCTCGTGGCCAGGCTGAACCAGTAGACGAGGCAGGAAGCGTTGTCCGTGTTGCGGCAGTCCTGGCGGACGACGCCCTTCACGAAGTAGTTGGTGCAATTGCGCTCGACGTGCAGCTCGAAGGTGTTCGAGCCGCCGATGCTGAACTGGTGCTGCGCGCCGGCGGCCAGCGCCCCGAGCTCGGGCGCCGTGGTGCCGACGCTGCGCGAGAAGTTCACCGCGTCGCCGGACTGGTTGGCGAAGACCAGGGTCGTGCCGGGGTCCTCCTTGCCCGCGGTGCCGTTCTGGTCGGTGCACGAGGCGGTCAGCTGGCCGAGGCCGGGGATGGAGCCCAGCGCCTCGGGCGCGAGCGTCTGGTTGTCGGCCACCTGGTAGGCCTTGCCGAACACCGAGGTGGCGCCCCGGGCGAGGTCGGGATCCAGGTAGCGCGAGGCGATCGTGCCCTTCTCGTCGCCCGAGCGCTGCGTGGCCACGAGGCGGCCCGCGGCGACCGAGCGGCTGGCGCCGTCGGCGACGGCGGACTTGCCGTCGACGGCGCCCGCGTTCGTCGCGAAGTTGACCGCCGCGATGCCGGTGCCGGTCATCGCGAACACGAGCGCGATGATGGACACGACCATCGACGGCGACGGCCTGCTGATCTTCATCCTGCCTCCCGGGACTAGGGTTTGCGACCTCCGGAAACCCCTTCTGCCCAGAGAGTTGCGCGATGACGCCCGAGCCGCAGGTCGAGATCAAGGTGCGAGACGACGGGCCCTACAAGGTGACGGGGCCGGTGCGGCTCGTCGATGCCGACGGCGGGGTCTTCGACGTGCCGGCCGACCGGGCCATCGCGCTGTGCCGGTGCGGGCACTCGAGGACCAAGCCGTTCTGCGACGCGTCGCACAAGACGTCGGGCTTCTCGTCGTGCCCGCGGGCGGCGGCGTGAGCCGCGGGGACTCGACGCGCACGGTCCATGCCGGGCTGCCCGAGGCGGCGCCCCAGGGCGCGCCGTTCCTGCCCGGGCCGACGTTCGCCGCGCCCGTGCACTGGGCCGGCGACGCGGCGCCCGAGGGCTACGGGCGCAACGCGAACCCCACGTGGGCGGCGTACGAGGCGGCGCTCGGCGAGCTCGAGGGCGGCCACGCGCTGGCGTTCGCCTCCGGCATGGCCGCCGCCTCGGCCATCCTGCTGCCCGCCCTGCGGCCGGGCGACGCGGTCGTCGTGCCCGCCGACGGCTACTACACGGTGCGCGCGCTGGCCCGCGAGCACCTCGCGCCGCGCGGCGTGGAGGTGCGCGAGGTGCCCACGCGGCTCGACGCGCTGGTCGCGGCGGCCGACGGCGCGGCGCTCGTGTGGGCCGAGTCGCCGTCCAACCCGGGGCTCGGCGTGCTCGACCTCCCCGCGCTCGCGGCGGCGTGCCACGACGCCGGCGCGGCGCTCGCCGTCGACGCGACGCTCGCCACGCCGCTGCGCATCCGGCCGCTGGAGGCCGGGGCCGACTGGGCGATGGGCAGCGCGACGAAGGCGCTCACCGGCCACGGCGACCTGCTGCTCGGCTACGTCGCCACGCGCGACGAGCAGCGGCTGGCGGCGGCGCGGACGTGGCGGACGTCGACCGGCGCGATCCCCGGCGCGTTCGAGGCGTGGCTCGCGCACCGGTCGCTGGCCACGCTCGCCGTGCGCCTGGAGCGGGCGGAGGCCAACGCGTCCGCGCTCGCCGAGGCGCTGCGCGGCGCCGACGGCGTGCGCGACGTGCGCTGGCCGGGGATGGGCCCGGTGCTGGTCTTCACGCTCCCCGACGCCGCGGCCGCGCAGCGGTTCCTGGCCGCGTGCGAGCTCGTCGCGGAGGCGACGTCGTTCGGCGGCGTGCACTCCTCGGCGGAGCGGCGCGCGCGCTGGGGCAGCGACGACGTGCCCGACGGGCTCGTGCGCTTCAGCGCCGGGATCGAGGACGCCGAGGACCTCGTCGCCGACGTGCTGCGGGCCTTGAGCGCCGCGCTCGGCCGGGAGTAGGGTCGGTTGCATGGGACGACGCGATCGCTACGCACCGGGGCTGTTCTGCTGGGTGGACGGCAACATGGCCGATCCCGCCGCGGGGCAGGCCTTCTACTCCTCGCTGTTCGGGTGGGAGGCCGAGGAGCGGATGCCCGGCATGTACTGGTTCGAGCGCCTGGACGGGGCGGCCGTCTGCGGCCTCGGCGCGCTGATGGACGAGCAGCGGGCGGCCGGCGTGCCGTCGCACTGGATGTCCTACGTGTCGATCGAGGACGCGGCGGCGACGTGCGATCGGGCGCGCGAGCTGGGCGGGGGCGTGGTCGTCGGGCCGCTGCACATCGAGGGCTCGGGCCACATGGCGCTGCTGACCGATCCGCAGGGCGCCACGTTCGGGATCTGGCAGGCCGACCCGTTCGCGGGCGCCGAGGTCGTCAACGTCCCGGGCGGGTTCTCGTGGAACGACCTGCAGACGACGGTCGACCCCACCGAGGCCGCGCCGTTCTACGGCGACCTCTTCGGGTGGTCGTTCGAGGCGGAGCCGAGCGCCCCCGGCGGCTACCTCAGCATCGTGAACGGGGGATGGGGCAACGGCGGGATCATGCGCTCGCCGGTGCCGGACGCCCCGGCGTCCTGGAACGTCTACTTCGGCGTCGAGGACATCGAGGCGTCGCTCGAGCGCGTGAAGTCGCTCGGCGGCCAGGTGCTCGTGGGGGCGACGCCGGTCTACGAGACGGGGCGCTTCGCGGTGTGCACGGACCCGCAGGGCGCGGTCTTCTCGCTCTTCGCGGGCCACTTCGACGACTGAGGCGCGCGAGACCGCACTTTCACAGAACTATTCCGTGTTTCTGCGGCCTCGATCGCGCGGGGGCGAAGCCGTCGGGTCCCGGGCCTATCGTGCCCGGACCCATGGCGCGCCCCACGACCCACCACGTCTGCACCGGCTGCGGCCACAGCGAGGTCCGCTGGCTCGGGCAGTGCCCGGGCTGCGGCGAGTGGGGCACGCTGGTGGAGGAGCGGCTGCCCGCCACGTCGGCGGGCGGCTCGCGCGGGGCCGGCGGGCGGCGCCCGTCCGTGGCGGCGCCCGTGCCCGTGAGGCTGCGCGACGTGCGGACCGAGGCGGTCGCCCGGCTGTCGACCGGCATCGGCGAGCTGGACCGCGTGCTCGGCGGCGGCCTCGTGCCGGGGTCGCTCGTGCTGCTCGGCGGCTCGCCTGGCATCGGCAAGTCGACGCTGACCGGCATGGCGATGGGCAACCTCGCCGCGGCGGGACGGTCCACCCTGTACGTGTCGGGCGAGGAGTCCGCGGGCCAGATCCGGCTGCGCCACGAGCGCCTGGAGCACGGCGACTGCCGGGCGCTCGACGTCCCGGTGCTCGCGGAGACCGAGCTGGGCGCGGTGCTCGCGTCGATCGAGGCCGAGCGGCCCGACGTGTGCGTCATCGACTCGGTCCAGACGCTCCACGATCCCGAGCTCAGCGGCGCGCCGGGCTCGGTGGGCCAGGTGCGCGAGGTCGCCTCGCGGATCATGCGGGCGGCCAAGGCGGCCGGCACCGCGGTCGTGCTCGTCGGCCACGTCACCAAGGAGGGCTCGATCGCGGGCCCGCGCGTGCTCGAGCACCTCGTCGACTGCGTGCTGCAGTTCGAGGGTGAGCGCGAGCGCACGTACCGGACGCTGCGCGCGCTGAAGAACCGCTTCGGCTCGACGAGCGAGACCGGCGTGTTCGAGATGCGCCAGGGCGGCCTCGTCGAGGTGCTCGACCCGAGCGCCCGCTTCGTCGGCGACGCGACCGGCAAGCCGGGCAGCGTCGTGCTCGCGGCGATGGAGGGGTCGCGGCCGCTGCTCGTCGAGGTGCAGGCGCTCGTCTCGCCCTCCGAGCTCGTGCCGCCGCGTCGCGTCTGCACCGGCTTCGACCGCAACCGGCTCGCGCTGGTGCTCGCGGTGCTCGGCCGCCACGCCGGCATCGGCACCGGCACGGCGGACGTGTTCGTCAACGTCGTCGGCGGCGTGCGCATCGACGAGCCAGGGGCCGACCTCGCGGTCGCGCTCGCGGTCGCCAGCGCGTCGAAGGGCATCGCGCTGGGCACGGAGAAGCGCCCGCTCGCCAGCTTCGGCGAGCTCGGCCTGACCGGCGAGCTGCGGACCGTCGCGCACCCCGAGCGCCGGCTCGAGGAGGCCGCGAAGTTCGGGCTCGGCGACGCCGTGCACCCCGGCGCGCAGCGCACGCTGCGCCACGCGCTGAAGGCCGCGTTCGCGGCGCAGCAGGCCGTGGCCGCCTAGGGCGTCCGATGGCGGCGCGGGCGCGCCGTGGCCGCCGGACCGGCGCGCGTGGCCGCGTCGCGCGGGGCGGGTACGCCGCGCGTGCATGCGCATCCTCGCCGTCACCGTCGTCGCGCTCCTGGCGCTCGCCGCGCCCGCCTCGGCAGGCGAGCGGATCGACCGCGCGGTGCGGGCGCTGCAGCAGGATCCGGTGTACGCCGAGGCCGATGCGCAGCCGGGCCTCTCGGACGCCGGCGCCGCCGCGCTGCGCGACCGCATCCGCGCCGCCGACGCCGGGCCGTTCTACATCGCGGTCCTCGGCGGCGCCGCGCGCGACGAGGCGGGCGGTGACCCGAGCGAGGTGCTGCGGCAGGTCATCGACGCCATGGGGCAGCGGCCCGGCACGTACGCCG
>JACRMD010000246.1 GCA_016215085.1 Solirubrobacterales bacterium
GCCGAGCCCCGCCACCGCGGCCGCGGCCGCCGACCCGCCGGCCAGCCGCCACGCGAGGCGGGCGCCGAGGAGCACCGCGGCGATCGCGCCCGCGCGCGCGAGGACCAGCCACAGCTCGGGCGCCGCGCCGCCGAAGGCGCTGAGCACCGTCGTCACGGCGACGGGCAGCGGCTTGAACGCCGGCCCGTCGACCGTGTCGAGGTCGAGGTGCGCGACCTCGCGCCCCCACAGCAGCCAGGCCCACGCGTCGTAGCCGGGCTGGGAGGGCGCCAGCAGCGAGGCGGCCGCGGCGGCGAGGACGAGGGCGGCGCCGAGGGCCCAGGCCCGCGCCGCCCCCGTACGCATCCCTACTCCTTGCCCAGCAGCAGCGCGATGTCCTGGCCGCCGCCGATGCACAGCGTCACGAGGCCGTACTGGTGGCCCGCGCGGTCCATCTCGTTGAGCGCCTTGGTCGTGATCGCGGCGCCGGTGGCGGCGATCGGGTGGCCGAGCGCGATGGCGCCGCCGTTGGGGTTGACCTTGGCCGGGTCGAGGTCGAGGTCCTTGATGACCGCCAGCGCCTGCGCGGCGAACGCCTCGTTGAGCTCGATGACGCCGATGTCGTCGAGCGACACGCCGCTGCGATCGAGCACCTTGCGCACGGCCGGCACCGGGCCGATGCCCATGACCTCCGGGTCCACGCCGCACGACGCGTACGCGAGCACCCGCGCCCGCACGGGGGCGCCGAGCTCCTTGGCCTTGTCGGCGTCCATGAGCACGACCGCCGCGCCGGCGTCGTTCATGCCCGAGGCGTTGCCGGCCGTGACCGTGCCCTCCTCCTTCTTGAAGACCGCGGGCAGCTTGGCCATGCCGGCCGCGTCGATCTCGTGGCGGATGTGCTCGTCCTTGGTGAACTCCACCGTCTCGCGCTTGACCTTGACCTCGACGGGCACGATCTCGTCGTCGAAGCGGCCCGCGCCCTGCGCCTCGCTGGCGCGGCGGTGGGACTCGACGGCGAACGCGTCCTGCTCCTCGCGCGAGATCGACATGCGCTCGGCGAGGTTCTCCGCCGTGACGCCCATGAGGATCCCGTGGAACGGGTCGGTCAGCGCGCCCATCACCGGGTCCACGAGCTTGCTCGGCCCCATCTTCGTGCCCCACCGCGCGTCGGGCATCCAGTACGGGCCGCGGCTCATGGACTCGCAGCCGCCGGCCAGGGCGACCGACGCCTCGCCGGTCTGGATCGACTGGCAGGCGCTGACGATCGCCTGCACGCCCGTGCCGCAGAGGCGGTTGACGGTGTACGCCGGCGTCTCCTTCGGCACGCCCGCCTTCATGCCGACGACGCGCGCCATGTAGGCGTCGGCCGGCTCGGTGTGGATGACGTTGCCGAACACGACGTGGTCGACCTGCTCGCCGGCGATGCCGGCCCGCTCGAGGGCCGCCGTCGCCGCGGTGGCGCCGAGCTCGCTGGGCTGCACGCCCGCCAGGGACTTGCCGTAGGACCCGATGGCGGTCCTGGCGGCCGAGGAGATGACGACGTTGGTCACGGTGCTGATCAGTCCTTCGGTTCCGGGTAGGTGCGGCCGCGAAGCATATGGACGCCGCCCCGGAGGGCGGTGCGACTACGGATGCGGTCGGCGGTGCGCTGCGGATGAGCGGCGGCGCCCGCAGGCGCACCATCGGACCATGTCCCGCCCCCGGTCCGTGCTGCTGGCCGCGCTCCTCGCGGCGGTGGCGGCCCCCGGCCCGGCCGCGGCGGCCGAGCTGCGGATCTTCCCCGTGGCGGGCGGCGCGCCCGGCTTCGGCGGCGACGGCGGGCCGGCGTGGCGGGCGCGGATGTCGCCGACCGCGGTCCAGCCGGCGGCGGACGGCGGGCTGCTCGTCCTCGACGCCCACAGCGAGCGCGTGCGCCGCATCGCGCCGGACGGGACCGTCACCACCGTCGCCGGCACGGGCGTGCGCGGCTTCCGCGGCGAC
>JACRMD010000247.1 GCA_016215085.1 Solirubrobacterales bacterium
GCTCCCGCAGCCGCAGTGGAACTCGGCCGATGTGACGGGCCCCGACCCCGACCTCGACGTCGCGCGGGCGTGGTTCGCGCAGCGCGGCCTGCCGTGGGGTGTCCGCGTGCCCGACGGCCTGCCGGTCCCGGCGACGCCGCACGTGGTCACGCTGCGGATGATGGCGACGGCGCAGCGGCGCCCGGGGCCCGAGGTGCCCGGCCTGGAGCTGCGGGTCGCCGGGCCGGAGGACGAGGACGTCGTCGTGGCGACCGACGCCGAGGCGTTCGGCCACGAGGCGCGGGAGTGGATGGCGCCGATGCTCGCCGCGCCCGGCATCGAGGTCGGCCTCGCGCTGCTCGACGGCGCGCCGGTGGCGACGGCGTACACGACCCGCAGCGACGGCCGCGGCGGCCCCGCCGTGATGCTCAACGGCGTCGGCGTCGTGCCCGCCGCGCGCCGGCGCGGGGTCGCGGGCGCGCTCTCGGCCTGGCTGCTGGCGCGCGCGCCCGGCCGGGTCGCGCACCTGTGGGCCGAGGACGAGGAGGCCGCGCGCGTCTACCAGCGGCTCGGCTTCGCGGACGCCGGGACGCTGCGGATCCACGAGGGCGTGCGGTAGGGCGCCAACCGGCGCGTGAACGGCGCCGTTCACCTAGCTTCCGGCGCGATGGCACTTCCCGATCCGACACCGACCACCACGGCCCTCGTGACCGGCGCGTCCTCGGGCATCGGCCAAGCGATCGCGCGGCGGCTCGCCGCGCGCGGCCACGGCGTCACGCTCGTCGCGCGGCGCGAGGACGAGCTGCGCGCGCTGGCCGCCGAGCTGGCCGACGAGCACGGGATCCGCGCCGAGGTCGTGCCGTGCGACCTCGCCGACCCGGCGGCCCGCGACCGCCTCGCGGC
The DNA here is from genome assembly GCA_016215085.1 of Solirubrobacterales bacterium. Lineage (GTDB taxonomy): Bacteria > Actinomycetota > Thermoleophilia > Solirubrobacterales > Solirubrobacteraceae > Baekduia. The sequence goes on from JACRMD010000247.1 coordinate 883, forward strand.
GGAGCTCGACCGGCTCGGCCTCGAGGTCGACGTGCTCGTCAACAACGCGGGCTTCGGCACGTACGTCACCTTCGCGGAGGCCGACCGCGAGCGCGAGGTAGAGCAGGTGCGTCTCAACGTCGAGGCGGTGACCGACCTGACCGCGCGCTACTTCCCAGCGATGGTCCGGCGCGGCCGCGGCGCCGTCCTGGTCACGGCTTCGACCGCCGCGTTCCAGCCGCTGCCGGGCAACGCCGCCTACGCGGCGAGCAAGGCCTTCGCGCTGAGCTTTACCGAGGCGCTGCACGCAGAGGCGGCCGGCTCGGGCGTCACCGTCACCGTGCTCTGCCCGGGCCCGGTGGCGACCGGCTTCCAGGACGCGTCGGGCGCCCACGAGTTCGCCGGCAAGGTGCCCAAGGCGCTGTGGCGCAGCGCCGACCAGGTCGCCGACGCGGCGATGCAGGCGCTGGACCGCGGCCGGCGCGTCGTGGTCCCGGGGCTGCCGAACCGCATCGGCGCCGCGCTCGGGCGCTTCTCGCCGCGGCCCGTGGTGCTGAAGGTCATGGGCGCCGGCTGAGCGGGAGTACGATCGGCAGGTGCCCGATCGCCTGCACTTCACGGAGTCCGACGAGGCCAACGCGCTGATCGCGACCGACCCGATGGCCTTGCTCGTCGGGTTCGTCCTCGACCAGCAGGTCACCGTCCAGAAGGCGTTCTCCGGCCCGCTCGCGCTGCAGCAGCGGCTCGGCTCGCTCGACGCCGCGACGCTCGCCGACGCCGACCTCGAGCCGGTCTTCCGCGAGAAGCCGGCCATCCACCGCTTCCCCGGCGCGATGGCCCAGCGCGTCCACGACCTCGCGGTCCACGTCCGCGACCGCTACGACGGCGACGCCGCCCGCGTCTGGACCGACGCCGCCGACACGGCGCAGCTGCGCGCGAACCTCGAGGCGCTGCCCGGCTTCGGCGCGATGAAGGTCAAGGCCCTGGGGGCGGTGCTGGCCAAGCGCTACGGCGTCGCCGCCGCGCAGGACCTCGTGCCCTGGCACCCGACGCTCGGCGACGTCGACTCGCCGCAGGCACTCGCCGACTACCAGGCGGCCAAGCGCATCCACAAGGCCGAGTGGTCGAAGGCCGGCGCTCCGTCCTGATCAGCCGCAGGTGGCGCCGGGCGACCCGGCGCATCGGGCGCGTCGGCGCGGCGGACCTATGATCGGGCGATGATCGACGAGGCCACGGAGTTTGGCGCCCGCGCGGCGCGCCACCTGCGCGAGGAGGTGGTGGTGTGGCTGACGTCGGTGACGCCGGGCGGCGCGCCCATGCCCCGGCCGGTCTGGTTCCTGTGGGATGGCGCCGACACGGTCGACCTGTACAGCATGCCCGGCGCCCGGACGCGCAACCTGGAGGCCAACCCGCGCGTGTCGCTGAACTTCGGCGGCGACGGCCGCGGAGGGGACATCGTCGTCCTGTCGGGCCGCGCCGAGCTCCGCCCGGAGGCGCCGCCCGCGCACGCCGTGCCGGCGTACCGCGAGAAGTACGACGCGCACATCGCGCGCATCGGCCACACGCCCGAGTCGTTCTCCGAGCGCTACAGCGTGCCCGTCCGCATCCGGCTGACCAAGCTCGCGGGCCATTGACCGAGCCGCTGCCGGAGCGGTGGGAGGGCGACGGCGTCGTCGTCCGGCGCTGGCGGGTCGAGGACGCCGAGGCGCAGGAGCGGATCGTCGGCGAGAGCGTCGAGCACCTGCGGCCGTGGATGCCCTGGGCCGCGTTCGAGCCCTCGCCGCTGGAGGAGCGCCGCGCGCGGATCGCCGGGTGGGAGCAGGAGTGGGCGGCCGGCGGCGACCTCTACGCGGCCGTGCTCGAGGACGGCGTGCTCGTCGGCGGCGGTGGGCTGCACCACCGCCTCGGGCCGGGCGGCCTGGAGATCGGCTACTGGGTGCACCCCGCGCACACCCGCCGCGGCCTCGCGACCGTGGCGGCGCGGCTGCTGACCGAGCTCGCCTTCTCGGTGCCGTCGATCGACCGCGTCGAGATCCACCACGACCGCGCGAACGCGGCGAGCGCCGGGATCCCGCGCCGGCTCGGCTACGAGCGGCTCGGCGAGGTCGTCGCGGATCGCCCGCAGGCGCCGGCCGACACCGGGGTCGACGTCCTGTGGCGCGTGACCCGCGAGCAGTGGGCGGCGCTCAGGCCACCCGGCCGCGCCAGCGCAGGGTGAGCAGCACGCCGGCGAGCAGGAACGCGAGGCCCGCGCCCGCCACGCCGGCGGTGACCTCCTCGCGCTTGGGCTTCGTCCCCAGGCGCGAGCCGAGCCGCTCGTAGATCCGCTTGAGCTCCTGCTGCTCGTCGACCTCGAAGGCCTCGCCGCCCGAGGCGCGCGCGATCCGCCGCAGGGTCACCGGGTCGGGCGGGACGGGGAAGCCGCCCGCGCCGCCGTAGGGCCCGGGCAGGACGCCATCGGGCGTGCCGAGGGCGACCGTCGAGATCGGGATGCGCAGCCGGCCGAACTGCCGGGCGACCTCCACCGGGTCCTGGCCGTCGGTCGTCTTGCCGTCGGAGAGGAGCACCACGGCGGCCGGCGGCCGGCGGCCGCCGCGATCGCCCACGCGCTCGCGCAGCGACTGCAGCGCGCCGGCCAGCGCGTCGCCGGTCGCGGTGCCGCCCGTGGCCTCCAGCGCCTCGATCGTCAGGCGCACGCCGTCGCGGTCCTCGGTGGGGCGCAGGATCGTGTGGACCGCGTCGTTGTAGGCGACGAGCCCGACGCGCAGCTCCTTGGGCACCTTGTCCAGGAACGACAGCGCCGCGCGCTTGGCCGCCTCGATCCGGTCGGGGTCCACGTCGGTGGCCTGCATCGACCGCGAGGTGTCGATGACGAGCACGACCGACGCGCGCTCGACCGGGACCGCGACCGTCCGCTCGGGCCGCGCGAGGGCGAGCGCGAGCGCGGCGACCGCAAGACCCAGGAGCGTGGCGGGCAGCCAGCGGCGCCAGCGCGGCTGGCGGCGGGCGAGGGCCGCGAGCGTCGGCGTGGCGGGCAGGCGCACGGCGTGGCGGCGGCGCCGGCGCCTGGCCATGACCTGCAGGCAGGCGCCGAGCGGGATCAGGCACAGCAGCAGGAGGAAGTGCGGTGCCGCGAGGCTGATGGCGAGCGGCGCGCTCACGCCAGCGCCCTCCCCAGGGCGCGCAGCCAGTCGCCGTCGGTGGAGAGCGCGACGTGCTGCGCGCCGGCCCGGCGGACCGCGTCGCGGACCTCGGCGGCGCGCGCGGCCTCGGCCGCGGCGTAGCGCTCGCGCACCGCGGCCGAGGACGTGTCGACCTCGGCGGTCGCCCCCGTCTCGGGGTCGATGACGACCAGCGTGCCGGCGTCCGGCAGCGCCCGCTCGCGCGGGTCGCTGACCTCGGCGCACAGCACGCGATGGCGGGTGGCGACGAGCCGCAGGGCCCGCCGCCACCCCGTGCCCTCCTCGCGGAAGTCCGAGACGACGACGACCAGGCCGGGCTGCCGGGCGAGGCCGGCCACGCGGCGCAGCCCGTGGGTCAGCGCGTCGGGCGCGACGAAGCCGTCGGGCGCGACGCCCTCGCCGACCAGGCGGCGCATCGTCGCCAGCGCCGCCCGGCCGCCCTTCGGCGCCAGGATGCGGTCGGCCGGGGCGCCGCAGGTCGTCAGCGCGAAGCGGCCGCCGCGGCGGATCGCCAGCCGGCCGATGACCTCGGTCACGCCGTCGGCGACGTCGCTCTTGAGGCGCTCCGCCGTGCCGAAGGCCATCGACGCCGAGCGGTCGAGCAGCACCCACGTCGTCAGCGCGCGCTCGGGCACCTGCAGGCGCACGTGCGGCTCGCCGGTGCGCGCCGAGGCGGCCGGGTCGAGCATCCGGACGTCGTCGCCGACCTGGTACGGCCGCAGCTGCGCGAGCTCGGTGCCGGTGCCGACGCCCGGCGAGCGGTGCTCGCCCGGCAGCGCGCCCGCCGCGCGCCGCACGAGCCGCAGGTCCATGGCGTTGACCGCGGCCGCCGGCATCCGCCCCGGCCCCTGCGCCGCGACGGGCGGGACGAGGCCGGAGGACGGGCTCACGATGTGACCCCCAGCAGGGGCGAACGCCCGTGGGTGAGGGCCACGCAGGGCCTCACGGCGCCTCGGTGGGCGGGTCGACGGCCCCGAGGACCTGCGCGACGACGTCGTCGGGGCGCACGCCGTCGGCCAGCGCCTCGTAGGAGAGGACGAGCCGGTGGCGCAGCACGTCGGGCGCGAGGTCGCGGATGTCGGTGGTCGTCACGTGCGCGCGGCCGCGCAGCAGCGCCAGCGCCTGGCCGGCCTGCACCATGCCGATCGGCCCGCGCGGCGAGGCGCCGACCTCGACCGTGGTGGCGAGCTCGTCGAGCCCGTAGCGCTCCGGGTTGCGCGTGGCGTCGGCGAGCTGCACGGCGTAGCCGACGACGCGGCGGTCGGCGTGGATGCCCCGGACCGCCTTGCGCCAGCGCTCGAGCTCGCCGATCTGGATGACCTGGCGCGGCTCGGGGTCCTCGCCGGTGACGCGCTCGACGATCGCGACCTCGGAGGAGACCGTCGGGTACTCGACGAGCACCTTGAGCAGGAAGCGGTCGACCTGCGCCTCGGGCAGCGGGTAGGTGCCCTCGGACTCGATCGGGTTCTGCGTGGCGAGCACGAGGAACGGCCGCGGCACCGGGAACGTCCGGCCGCCGAGCGTGACCTGGTGCTCCTGCATGACCTCCAGCAGCGCCGACTGGACCTTCGCGGGCGCGCGGTTGATCTCGTCGGCGAGCAGGAGGTTGCCGAAGACCGGCCCGAGCTCGGTGTCGAAGTCGCCGCGGTCGGGGCGCCAGATGCGCGTGCCGACGAGGTCGGCGGGGACGAGGTCGGGCGTGAACTGCACGCGCCGGAAGGTGCCGCCGAGCACGTGCGCCAGCGTCTTGACCGTCAGCGTCTTGGCCAGGCCCGGGACGCCCTCGAGCAGGACGTGGCCGCCGGCGAGCAGCGCGACGAGCACGCGCTCGAGCATCGCGTCCTGGCCGACCACCACGCGCTTGGTCTCGTAGAGGACCTCCTCCAGCGCCCGCGCCGCCTCCGCGGCGTCCTCGTCGCGGGCACCGCTGCGCGGGGGATCGGTCACCGACATGCGCCCAGACGGTACGGGCGCCTCCATCAACCCCGCATAAGGGCCGTTGCGCAGGCGTTACCGTCCCCTGCATGCGCATCCTGGTCGCCGAGGACGAGCGGCGCGTCGCCGACGCGGTCGCCCGCGGCCTGCGCCGCGAGGGCCTGGCCGTCGACGTGGCGCCCGACGGCGACGAGGCGCTCTACAAGGCGCGCATCCACGACTACGACGTCGTCGTGCTCGACCGCGACCTGCCGGGCACGCACGGCGACGACGTGTGCCGGGCGCTCAACGAGGAGCAGCCCGAGACCAAGGTGCTGATGCTCACCGCGGCCACCGGCGTCGACGACGTCGTCGAGGGCCTGTCGCTGGGCGCCGACGACTACCTGGCCAAGCCGTTCCGCTTCGCCGAGCTCGTCGCGCGCGTCCGGGCGCTGGCCCGCCGCAACGGCGCGGCGCGGCCGCCGGTGCTCACCTGGGGCGACGTCGAGCTCGACCCCGCGCGCCGCAGCGCCACCCGCGCCGGCGTGCCGCTGAAGCTCTCGCCGAAGGAGCTCGGCGTGCTCGAGGCCCTGCTGGCCGCCCAGGGCGCGGTGGTCAGCCCGGAGGAGCTGCTGTCGAAGGTGTGGGACGAGAACGTCGACCCGTTCACGAACACCGTGAGGATGACGGTCATGACGCTGCGGCGCAAGCTCGGCGATCCGCCGCTCATCCACACGGTCCAGGGCGCCGGCTACCGCGTGTGATGAGCGTGCGCGCCCGCCTGACGGCGGTCTACGCGCTGGTCTTCGTGCTCGCGATGGCCGCGGTGCTGCTCGTCAGCTACCTGCTGATGCGCGGCCACCTGCAGCGCACGCTGCCCGACGCCGACGCCGACTCGGTCCTGCACCAGCTCGCCCGCCAGTACGGGCTCGCGCTGCTCGGCGCCCTGCTGCTGGCCGTCGCGCTCGGCTGGCTGGCCGCCGGCCGGCTGCTCGCGCCGATCCGCGCGATCACGCGGACCGCGCGGCGGGTCAGCGACGAGCGGCTGGAGGAGCGCATCGCGCTGCAGGGCCCGCGCGACGAGCTGCGCGAGCTGGCCGACACCTTCGACGCGATGCTCGACCGCCTGCAGGGCGCGCTGGACGGCCAGCGCCGCTTCGTGGCCAACGCCAGCCACGAGCTGCGCGGGCCGCTGACCGTCATCCGCACCGAGGCCGAGGTGACGCTCGCCGATCCCGACGCGTCGCCGGCCGAGCTGCGCGAGATGGGGGAGGCCGTGCTGGAGGCGACCGAGCGCACCGAGAACCTGCTCGACGGCCTGCTCGTCCTCGCGCGCTCGCAGCGCGCGCTGCTGCGCCAGGACCCGGTCGACCTCGCCGTCGCGGCGCGCCGCGCGGTGAGCGAGGCGGCCGACGCGGCGAGCGCCGCCCACGTCCGCGTCCGGCTGGCCACGTGCCCGGCGCCGGTGCGCGGCGACGAGGCGCTGCTCGTGCGGCTGGTGGGCAACCTGGTGGACAACGGCATCCGCTACAACGCGAGCGGCGGCGACGTCGACGTCAGGACCGAGGCGCGCGACGGCCACGTCTGCGTGCGCGTGGAGAACACCGGCGCCGTCGTCCCGGCCGACAAGGTCGAGCTCCTCACCCAGCCGTTCGAGCGGTTGGGCCGCCGCGCCGACGGCCGGGGCGCGGGCCTGGGCCTCTCGATCGTGCGCGCGGTGGCCGAGGCCCACGGCGGCGCGCTGCGCCTGCGCGCGCGCGACGGCGGGGGGCTCGTGGCCGAGGTCGAGCTGCCCGCGCGCGGCCCGGTCGCCTAGCCTGCCGGGGCGTGCCCTCGCTGCTGCGTCGTGCCCGTGCCCGCCTGCGCCGCCCGCCCGCGCCGGGGGTGCGGCTGCCCGAGGGCCTGCGCCTGCCCGAGGGCTACGTCGCGCGCATCCCGCCCGAGTACTTCGACGACGCCGGGCGGGTGGACGCCGACATCGTCCACCAGCCCGACGTCTACGAGGCGGCGGCGCGGATCGCGCGCGTCGCGGGCGCCACGCACCTGGTCGACGTCGGCTGCGGCGCGGGGGAGAAGCTGCTGCCCCACGCGCCCGAGTTCACGCTGGTGGGCGTCGACTACGGCCCGAACCTCGAGCACGTGCGCGCGACGGCGCCCGAGCACACGTGGATCGGGTGGGACGCCGAGGGCGGCGAGCCGCTGCGGCTCCCCGACGGCGTGGCCGAGCGCTCGGTGGTCATCTGCGCCGACGTCATCGAGCACCTCGTCGACCCCGCCGGGCTGCTGACCGCGCTGGGGGAGCTGGCCGAGCAGGCCGTCGCGGTGCTGGTCTCGACGCCCGACCGCGCGCTCGTGCGCCCGCCCGGCGACCTCGGCCCGCCCGGCAACCCCGCCCACGTGCGCGAGTGGACGCTCGACGAGCTCGTCGCGCTGCTCGGCGACGGGGGCCTGGCCCCGACGTTCGCGGGCCACACCGTCAACAACTCGCGCGACCGGCTCAAGCGCACGTCGCTGTGCATCGTCGAGGCGCGGCGGCACCGCACGATCGCCCCGGCGCCGCCGGACTTCCGCGTGACGGCGATCGTCACCGCCTACAACGAGGGCGACGTCATCGAGAGCGCGCTGCGCGACCTCGCCGCGCAGGGCTGCCACGTCCACCTCGTCGACAACCACTCGACCGACGACACGGTCGCGCGGGCGCAGGCGCTCGGCCTCGGCGATCGGCTGACCGTCGAGCGGTTCCCGGCGGACGGGCCCACCGGCACCTACGACTGGGAGGCGCTGCTGCGCAACGTCGAGGCGGTCGCGCGGCGCACGGGCGGCTGGGTCATGCACATGGACGCCGACGAGCTGCGGCGCACGCCCTGGGACGGCGTCTCGCTGCGCGACGGCCTGCACCACGTCCACGCGCGCGGGTTCACCGCCGTGGACTTCACCTCGATGGTCTTCGTCCCGGTCGACGACTCCTTCGCGCCGGGCGGAGACCTGTGGACGGGCTTCTCGCACTTCGAGTTCGGCGGCCGCCCCGGCCACTTCATCCAGGTCAAGGCGTGGAACGCGGACGCCGGCGCCGCCGAGATCGCCCCGTCGGGCGGCCACGAGGCGGTCTTCCCCGGGCGGCGGGTGTTCCCCTACAAGTTCCTGCAGCTGCACTATCCGATCCGCTCGCAGGCCCACGGCGAGCGCAAGGTCTTCGCCGACCGCGCCGCGCGCTGGAACGCCGAGGAGCGCGCCCGCGGCTGGCACGTGCAGTACGACCGCTACGCGCCGGGGACGTCGTTCCTGCGCGACCCAGCCGAGCTGCTGGAGTGGGATCCGGCGACGTTCGGGCGCGAGTACCTCACCGAGCGCCTGACCGGCGTCGGGATCCCGCGGACCGGCTAGTTCTTGATCGAGGCGTCGCGGGCGGTGCCGCCGCGCTGGCGGTCCTTGTACGGGCAGTCGCGGCCGGTGTCGCGCACCAGCACGTCGGACTCCTGCGGCCGCGGGAGCTGCTGCTCGACCTTCTGCAGGTCGCCGTCGATGGCGGCCACGCCGCTGACGCCGGAGCCCAGGAGCCCCAGCCCGAGCAGCGCCACCGCTGCCACTCCGGCCCTCCGCAAGACGCGCATGGAGGTACACATACCCGACGGGCCTAAGGATTCCGTGAAGGCCGCGTTGTGCCGGTCCCCGGAGGGACCGAACTCGGCGCTACGGCAGTCGCCCGAAGAAGCGCAGCGACGACCCGGCGCCCAGCACGAGCAGCAGGAGCCCGGCGCCCGCCGCGGCGGCGGTGACCTCGCGCTGCTCGTCCTTCTTGCCCGCGCGGCGGCCGAGGCGGTCGTAGACGTCCTTGAGCGACTGCGCGTCCTCCGCGCGGTACGCGCGGCCGCCGGAGATCTCGGCGATGCGCCGCAGCGCATCGGGGTCGGGCGGGACGGGCCGGGTCTCGACCGAGCCGTCGCGGCGCGGGACCTCGATCGTCCCGTCGGGCGTGCCGAGCGCGATCGTCGAGACCGGGACGCGCGCCTTCTTCGCGGCGCGGGCGACCTCGTCGGTGCTGCGCCCGCGCGTGGAGACGCCGTCGGAGAGCAGGACCAGCGCGGCCGGCGGCGGCCCCTCGCCGGGGTTGACCGGCCGGCGCGCGGCGCGGAGCGCCAGCGCCAGCGCGTCGCCCGTGGCGGTGCCGCCGGCGGGCTCGATCGCGGCGATCGCCTCGCGCATGGCGGCGCGGTCGGTCGTCGGCGACTGGGTCAGCGCCGGGCGCTGGTTGAACGCGACGAGGCCGACGCGGACCTGGCGCGGCGCCGCGTCGAGGAACGCCCGCGCGGCGCGCTGGGCTGCGACGAGCCGGCTCGGCTGGACGTCCTTGGCCGTCATCGAGCCCGAGCGGTCGGTGACGAAGATGACCGTCGCGCGCTCGACGTCGACCGCGACCGTGGCCTGCGGCTTGGCCAGCGCGACGATCAGCGCGGCGAGCGCCAGCGCGTAGAGGAACGGCGCGACGTGGCGGCGCCAGCCGGCCGGCCGCGGCGCGACGGCGGGTAGCAGCGCGGGGCTGGCGAAGGCCGAGCGGCGGCGGGCGCGGCGGCGCTCGGCGACCGCGTAGGCGAGCATCGCCAGCGGGATCGCGATCAGCGCGAAGAGGACCCCGGGGCTGGCGAAGGTGAGCGCGAGGGGGGTGGTCACGCGCCGCTCCGCTACGGGACCTTGTCCGGCCGCACGCCGAGCTCGACCTGCACGCTCGACGTCGCGCCGCCGCGCTTGACCTCGACGTCGACGCGCTCGCCCGGCTTACGGCCGTCGAGCGCGCGGCTGACGTCGTCCGGCGCGCCGACCGGCTTGCCGGCGACCTTCGTGATCACGTCGCCCACGCGCACGCCGGCGTTCGCGGCCGGGCCGCCGGCGACGACCTCGCCCACGCGCGCGCCCGTGGTCCCGAGCGCGACCGTCGTCGACACGCCCAGGTACGGGCGGCGCACGCGCTGGCCGCGCTTGAGCTGCGGCACGACCTCGCGCACGGTGTTCGACGGCACCGCGAAGCCGATGCCGACGTTGCCCTGCGAGCCCGCGGTGGCGATCTGCGAGTTGACGCCGATCACGCGGCCGCGCGCGTCGATCAGCGGGCCGCCGGAGTTGCCCGGGTTGATCGGCGCGTCGGTCTGGATGACCTTCTCGATCGTGAAGCCGTTGGGCGCCTCGATCTCGCGCCCGAGGCCCGAGACGATGCCGGCGGTCGCCGTCCGGTCGAGGCCGAGCGGGTAGCCGATCGCCACCGCGGCGTCGCCCACGCGCACCCGGTCGGAGTCCGCGAAGGTCAGGACCCGCAGCTGCGGCGCGTCGCCCGGGTCGACCCGCAGCACCGCGAGGTCCGAGGACGGGTCGGTCCCGGCGACCTCGGCACGCACGGGGTCAGCGCGGTCGTTGAAGCGCACGACGACCTCGGTCGAGTCGCCCACGACGTGGGCGTTGGTGACGATCGTCCCGTCCTTGTCGACGACGAAGCCGGTGCCGGTGCCGCCGCCCGTCCGGACGTTGACCACGCCGGAGGAGACGCGCTCGTAGATCTGGTTGATGCGGGTCGCGCCGATGCCGCCGCCGCTGGCCGACAGCGGCGTGGCCTCCGTGGCCTGCGGATCGTCGTCGAGCAGCATGCCCGCGCCGATCCCGCCGCCGGCGAGCAGCACCGCCACGGCGGCGGCGATCAGCACGTTGCGGGTCCGGTTGCTGCGCGGCGGGGGCGGCGGCGCCTCCGGCTTGGGCCGGGGCCTGCGCGGCGGCGGCTGCAGCCATGCGTGATCGGGCTCCTCGACGGTGCGTCCCGACCAGAGTGGACCGCGGCTGGACATCCGCGTCCACCGTGGCACCCCAGGCGTCAGCCCCGGGTAAAGGCATCCCCCGCGCTGCCGACCACCCCGGACGAAGTGCGACTCATCGAACGGGAGACATCGACGTGACCCCCCAGGTGGCCGAGCGGTACCGGCTCGTGACCCGCAGCGACTTCGACGGCCTCGTGTGCGCCGCCCTCCTCAAGGAGCTCGGCATGCTCGACGACATCCTCTTCGTCCACCCCAAGGACATGCAGGACGGGCTCGTCGAGATCACCGACCGCGACATCACGACGAACCTGCCGTACGTGCCGGGCGTCCACCTGGCGTTCGACCACCACGACTCCGAGACCATCCGCGTCGAGGACTCGCCCGAGAACCACGTGATCGTCCCGGGCGCGAAGTCCGCCGCCCGCGTGGTCTACGAGCACTTCGGGGGCGCCGAGACGTTCCCGCGCGTCAGCGAGGACCTGATGGTCGCCGTCGACA
>JACRMD010000248.1:0-620 GCA_016215085.1 Solirubrobacterales bacterium
AACGAGCGACGGGCCGGCGGCGCGGAGGCGCGGCCGTGACCGCGGCCGACGGGGCGCCGAGCGCCACGAAGGTCGCGCTCGTCTCCGGCGCCCTGCGCGAGCTGATCCTCGACGGCCGCCTCGACGCGGGCACGCGGCTGGTCGAGGCCGACCTCGCCGACGAGCACGGCGTCGCGCGCCACACCGTCCGCGCCGCGCTGCGCACCCTCGCCGACGAGGGGCTGGTGACGATCGCGCCGCACAAGGGCGCGCGGGTGGCGGGCCTCGACGCCGAGGACGTCGTCGCCCTCTACGAGCTGCGCACCGCGCTGGAGGTCGAGGCGGCGCACCTGGCGCTCGCCCGCCACGGCGGCCGCCTGCCCCCGACCGTCCACGAGGCCGCCGACGTCCTGGCCCGTGCCTGCCGCCGCCCCCGCCCGCGGTGGTCGACGGTCTCGCGCGCCCACGGCGACCTGCACACCGCGATCGTGCGCGCCGCCCGCTCGCCGCGGATCCAGGCCGTCCACGACCGGCTGACCGCCGAGACGCGGCTGTTCCTGCTGCACATCCGCCCGCACTACACCTTCGACCGGCTCGCCGACGAGCACCTGCAGCTCGTCGCCGACCTCGAGCAGCCGCTC
>JACRMD010000248.1:713-1279 GCA_016215085.1 Solirubrobacterales bacterium
AGGTGCTGCGCGCGCACCTGCGGGCGAGCGCGGCGGCGGTCGTCGACGGGCTCGAGGCCTAGGCAGACACGCGGGCCGGCTCCGCCGCGGCGGCCCGGGCCGGCAGCTCGTTCGCGTGCTCCTTGTACCAGCGCCGCGCGCGGCGGCCCAGCACGCGCGTGGCCCGCGCGTTGGCCCACGAGTTGTAGAAGATCGCGAAGCCCGGGATCGCCCGTCCCGCGAGCCGGTGCGCGCCGTGGCGGAAGATCGTGCGCGTGAGCACGCGCACGAGGCCCTCGTTGCCCGACAGCTTGCCGTCGACGTAGTGCGAGGCGATCGTCGGGCCCGAGCCGTCGAGCGCCGCCCGAGCGGACGGGAGGTCCCGCGCGACCTGCTGGAGCACCAGGATCTCCGCCGCCCGCTCGCGGTCGTTCGGATCCAGGCCGTAGGCCGCGGCGATGAAGACGAGCATCCGCGACTGCATCCACGCCAGCGACGCCATGTCCGGGGCCATCGTCAGCGCCCCGCCGAAGCCGGCGGCCGCGCCCGTCGCGCGCGACAGGTAGGTGTGGAAGCGCACCGTGCGG
>JACRMD010000248.1:1298-11390 GCA_016215085.1 Solirubrobacterales bacterium
GGGCGGCGCGCCATCCGCGCCGGGCGGCGGCGCCGGCGGGCGGGCTGGCGCGCGAGCCAGGTCCGCGCCGCGGGGCCGTGGCGCTCGGCGGCCGCGAGCGCGATCGTCTCGACGGCGTGCATCGGGTCGGCGCGCAGGCGGTCGAGGAGTCCGTCAGGAAGCGGTGCAGCGGGCATGTGGTGGGGTAAGGATGCCCGGCATGGACGCGCAGCACCCCGATCCCCGCCGCTGGTGGACCCTCGGCGCCGTCTGCGTGGCCACCTTCATGCTCCTGCTGGACATCACGGTGGTGAACGTCGCGCTGCCCGACATCCAGCGCGACCTCGACGCGTCGTTCCAGGACCTGCAGTGGGTGGTCGACGCCTACGCGCTCACGCTCGCGTCCTTCATGCTCACCGCCGGCTCGCTGGCGGACCTCCTGGGCCGCCGGCGGATCTTCGTCGCCGGCCTGGGGCTCTTCGTGATCGCGTCGCTGCTGTGCGGCCTGGCCCAGAGCCCGACCGCGCTGAACCTCTCGCGCGCGCTGCAGGGCGTCGGCGGCGCGGCGATGTTCGCGACGAGCCTGGCGCTGCTGGCCTCCGCCTTCGTCGGCCGCGAGCGCGGCACGGCGCTCGGCATCTGGGGCGCGACGACCGGCGCGTCGGTGGCCATCGGGCCGCTGGTCGGCGGCGTGCTCGTCGAGCACGTCAGCTGGCAGTCGATCTTCTACGTGAACCTGCCGATCGGCCTCGCCGCGATCGCCGTGACGCTGCGGACCGTCCGCGAGACGAAGGACCCCCAGGCGCGCGGCGTGGACTGGGCCGGCCTCGTGACGTTCTCGGTCGCGCTGTTCCTGCTGGTCCTCGCGCTCGTGCGCGGCAACGCCGAGGGCTGGGGCAGCCCCAAGATCCTCGTCCCGCTGCTGGCGGCCGCCGCGCTGCTGGCCGCGTTCGTGGCCGTCGAGCGCCGCCAGCAGCGCCCGATGCTCGACCTCACGCTGTTCCGCAAGCCCGCCTTCACCGGCGTGTCGATCGCCGCCTTCGCGCTGTCGGCCTCGATGTTCTCGATGTTCCTGTACCTGACGCTGTTCGTGCAGAACGCGCTGGGCTACTCGCCGCTGGAGTCCGGCCTGCGGTTCCTGCCGATCACGATCCTGTCGTTCCTGTTCGCCGCGCTGTCGGGCAACCTCACCGAGCGCGTGCCGACCCGGTACCTGCTGGGCGGCGGGCTCGCGCTCGTCGGCATCGGCCTGCTGCTCATGCGCGGGCTGGACGCCGACAGCGACTGGACCGCGCTGCTGGGAGGCTTCCTCGTCGCGGGCGCCGGGATCGGCCTGACCAACCCGGCGATCGCCTCCACGGCGGTCGGGGTCGTCGACCCGCGGCGCGCGGGCATGGCGGCCGGCATCAACAACACCTTCCGCCAGGTCGGGATCGCGACGGGCGTCGCGGGCCTGGGCGCGCTGTTCCAGTCACGGGTGGCCGACGGCGTCGCCGCCGAGGTCGGCCCGGGCGTCCGCCTGCCGCCGGCCGAGGCGCTGGCGCAGGGCAACCCGGCGGTGCTGCCGGCGCGCGCGCACGACGCGTTCCTCACCGGCTGGACCGGCGCGCTGGACGACATCCTCCTGGTCGCGGGCGCCGTCGCCCTCGTGGGCGCCATCATCGCGATCTCGCTGGTCCGGCAGCAGGACTTCGTGGCTCCTCCCGTTCATGGTGCGTAAGGACGCGCACCAAGCGGTAGGACCAAGGAGCGATGCTGCAACCGCTGTTCGAGCACCGGCTCGAGCTCGCCGGGTACGAGACCCGGGCGCTCGAGCTCGAAGGCCAGGGACCGCCCGTCCTGCTGCTGCACGGCTACGCCGACTCGGCGGACACGTGGCGCTCGCTCCTGGACCTGCTCGCGCGCCAGGACCGCCGGGCGCTGGCGGTCGACCTGCCCGGCTTCGGCGACGCCGGCCCGCTCGACCCCACCGAGCCGATCCTGCCGCAGCTGACCCGCTTCACCGCGGCGGCGGTCGAGCACCTCGCCGGCGAGGACGGCGAGGACGTCGTCGTCCTCGGCAACTCGCTCGGCGGCTGCCTCTCGATCCGCGCCGCGCAGGACCCCGGCCTGCCGCTGCGCGGCGTCGTGCCCGTGGCGCCCGCGGGCTTCGAGCACCCGAAGTGGTTCTCGATCATCGAGCGCGACCCGCTGCTGCGCGCGCTGCTCACGGCCCCGTTCCCGGTCCCCGAGCGCATCGTCCGCGGCGTCGTCGCGCAGGTCTACCGCCAGCTCGTGTTCGCGGCGCCGCGCGCCGCGGCCGCCGAGGTCGTCTGGTCGTTCACGCACTTCTTCCGCACGCGCGACCTCGTCGCCCGCCACCTGGCCACGGGCCGGCGGCTGATCCCCGAGCTGCGCGACTGCTTCGCCCTCGACGACGTCCGCGTGCCGGTGCTGCTGATCTGGGGCGACCGCGACCGGATGGTGCCCCACCGCGGCTCGCGGATCCTGATCGACGCGGTGCCGGCGACCGAGTACGAGATCCTGCCCGGCATCGGCCACTGCCCGCAGCTGGAGGCGCCGCACGCCGTCTTCGAGCTGCTCGAGCGCTTCTGCGGCGCGCCCGCCGCCGCCCCCGCGGCTGCGTGATCCGCAAGAATCGCTCGTCCGGATCGTTCCGGAACGAGCGATGGACCTCCTGCCCTCACCCGAACGCCTCGGCGCGGCCGCGGCCAACGCCTTCGACATGGTCTTCCGGGGCGGCGTCGCGGACCTCCGCCGCACGCCCGCGCGGATCATCGACGAGGCGCCCAAGCGGACGATCTACCAGTACCTCGGCCCGAGCGAGCGCACCCGCCACCTGCCGGTGCTGCTCGTCCCGCCGCTGGCGGCCCCGACGATCTGCTTCGACCTGCGCCGCGGCTGCTCGATGGCCGAGCACCTGCTCGAGCTCGGCCACCCGGTCTACCTGCTCGAGTACGGGTCGATCGCCTTCTCCGACCGCGACCTCGGCCTCGAGCACTGGGTCCAGGACATCATCCCGACCGCGGTCGAGCACGTCTCCGATCACTGCGGCGGCGCCCCCGTGCAGGTCATCGGCTGGTGCCTGGGCGGCATCATGTCGCTGCTGGCGCTGGCCGCCCGCCCCGACCTGCCGGTGAACTCGATCGCCACGGTCGCCAGCCCGTTCGACTTCTCGCAGGTCCGCCTGTTCGCGCCGATCCGCGGCGCCGCCAACGTCACCAACGGCCTGCTCGTCACGGCGCTGTACCGCATCCTCGGCGGCGCGCCGGCGCCGCTGGTCAAGCGCGGGTTCCAGCTGAGCTCGATCGACAAGCACCTGACCAAGCCGCTGGTCACGCTCACCAACCTGCACGATCGCGACTTCCTGGCCCAGATCGAGGCGGTCGACCACTTCATCGACCACATGCACGCCTACCCCGGGCGCACGATGGGCCAGCTCTACCACCGGTTCTTCCGCATCAACGACCTCGCCGGGGGCAAGCTCGAGCTCGGCGACCACGCGATCGACCTCGCCGACGTCCGCGTCCCGGTGCTCTCGGTCGCCGGCCGGACCGACACGCTGGCGCCGCGGCCCGCGGTCCACCACGTGCGCGAGGTGCTCACGGGCGCCCCGGAGGTCCGCCTGGAGACGGCGCCGGGCGGCCACCTCGGCGTGCTCACCGGGCGCACCGCCGAGCGCACGACCTGGCGCTACGTCGACGAGTTCTTCGCGCGCCACGAGCCCCGCGAGGGCCGCTCGCACCTGCGCGTCGTCGCCTAGTCCGTAGAACGGCGGATTGCGCGGCGTGCGGCGGAGCGTCGCTACCCTCGTCGCGCAGATGACCCCGCGCACCGCCCTCTCCGCCGCCGTCGCCGCGCTCGCCCTCGCCGTCCCCGCCGCCGCGCAGGCCGCCGACCCGACCAACGTCCCGCAGGGCGTCAGCGCCGGCGGCGTCGACCTCTCGGGCGCCACGCTCGACGAGGCGCGCATCCGCCTCGAGGTCGCCGTGGCCCCGCGCGTCAACGCCGACCTCGTCCTCGGCGCCGCCGGCAAGCCGTACACGCTGACGGCCGCCGACTCCAAGCTGAAGTTCGACGCGCTGGTCACCGCCAAGCGCGCGCTGCGCGCCAAGAAGCCCGGCGAGGTGCCGCTCGCCCTCAGCCACTCGCGCCGAGCCGTGCGGGCCTGGGTTGCCGGCGTGGCCAAGCAGGTCTACAAGCCGGGCCGCAACGCGCGCGTGCGCATCACCCTGCGCAGGATCTACGTCAAGGGCATCAAGCGCGCCCGCGCGCTGGACACCAAGGCCGTCGAGCAGCTGGTCAACGCCGCGCTGGACGACCAGACGCCGCAGGCGCCGCGCCGGCTGCACACGAAGATCCTCAAGCCGGCGCCCGCGGTGACGCTCACCAAGCTGCGCCGCCAGTACGGGACGGTCATCACGGTGGACAAGGCCCACTTCAAGCTGCGCCTCTTCAAGAACCTCAAGTTCTCGAAGTCCTACGGCGTCGCCGTCGGCCAGCCCGCCTACCCGACGCCCAGCGGCCTGTTCAGCATCGCCAACAAGCAGGTCAACCCGACGTGGTCGGTGCCCAACAGCCCGTGGGCCGGCGAGCTGCAGGGCACGACGGTCGAGGGCGGCTCGGCGGCCAACCCGCTGAAGGCGCGCTGGATGGGCATCGCCAACGGCGTGGGCATCCACGGCACCGGCGAGGAGTACTCGATCGGGTCGCGCGCGTCGCACGGGTGCATCCGCATGCGGGTCGCCGACGTCAAGGACCTGTACCCGCGGGTCCCCGTCGGGACCCCGGTGCTCATCAAGTAGGCGTCGACGTGGAGGTCGCGGCGCGCCGCGCGGCGACCGCCGCCCGGGCGTGCGCCACCGCCGTGCGCGGCGACCACGTCTCGAGCTCGGCGCCCAGCGCGACGAGCCCGACGAGCAGCCCCGTGACCATCAGCAGGGCGCCGACGCCGACGGTGAAGGCGGTGATGGCCGCGATGTCGACCGCCTGCCCGGTCACCTCGACGAAGCCATAGGAGAGCATCGCCAGGCGCAGGCCGGCGCTCGCGGGCGCCAGCGGGATGATCCGCCCGCCGCCCTGCGCGGCCATGACCAGCACCGCGGTCGCGACCGTCACCGGCAGCGCGAAGGCCTCCATGAACGCCGCCAGCGAGCCGAGCCGGATGAGCCGGGCCAGCGCCTGCCAGCTCGCCACGCCGGAGACGAAGCGTCGCGGCTCGCCGAGGATCACCACGCCCTGGCGCAGCCGCTGGCCCAGGTCGCGCACGCGGTGGCTCGCGAGCCGGAACACGAGCGTGCCGGCCACGCCGAGCGCGATCGCGACGGCCGTGCTCAGGAACGGGTGCGCGATCACGAGCGAGACGTCGACGTGGGGCATCTCGCCCGAGGACGTCGGCACCGGCAGGAAGCCCTGGCTGAGCGCCCACACCACGAGGCCGATGCCGAACGCGGTCTCGAAGAGGGTCTCGGGGACGAAGGTGGCGCCGAGCGTCGTGTAGCGCGAGCCCTCGATCCGGCGGTGCAGCAGCCACAGCTTGACCACGTCGCCGCCGCGCGCCGGGATGATGCCGTTGAGCCCGGCGCCGGCGAGGTAGGCGGCCATCGTGTGGCGCGGCCGGAGGTCGGTCGCGTCGGGGTAGGCGGCGCGGAGGATGGTGTGCCAGCCGCGGGTGCGGACCGCCTGGGAGACGACGTAGAGCACCGCGCCGAGGGCCGCCCACGCGGGGTCGACGCTGGCCGCGCGGTCGGCGATCAGCGCGAAGGCATGGGTGGCGGTGCGGAGGGCGTCGCCGAGCACTACACGGAGTTAACGGACGATGGGCACGAAACGCGCAGTACCCGTTCAGGGGCCCTGCGTAGGCGCCTCGTCAGGCCAATGCCCATGGCGCTCGAAGTAGTCGCGCGCCTCGTCCTCGGCGTGGCGGTCGCGGTCGCCGGTCACGCCGATGCGGAAGAGGATGTTGAGCAGCCAGACGCTCAGGCCCGCGCCCCAGAGCGCGAACGCGCCCTCGATGCTCGTCTCGTCGCCGCCGCGCACGACGATCAGCAGCACGCCCGCGAGCAGGATCGCGATCGGGAGCCAGGTGCGGACGACGGCCACGAGTCCAGGCTACCCCGCGCGGTGCCGCTTGCTCCTCGGCGCGCTGACTGGTACAACCAGCGCATGCAACTGGTTGGACCAGCGGCGCGCCCGCAGCCGGAGGGCGCGGCATGAGCGGCGCCGCGCACGCGACACGCTCGGCCGCGATCCACGCCGAGCTGCGCGCGCAGATCCTCACCGGCGCCCACGCGCCCGGCGACGCGCTGCCGTCCGAGCGCCAGCTCAGCGACGAGCTCGGCGCCAGCCGCCACGCGGTGCGCGAGGCGCTCAAGCGCCTGCAGCAGGCGGGGCTGGTCCGCATCGCCCAGGGCGGCGCCACGCGGGTGCGCGACTGGCGCCGCGCCGGCGGCCTGGACCTGCTGCTCGCGCTCGGCGCCGAGGGCGACCCGCCGCCGGAGCTCGGGCTCGCCCGCGCGACGCTCGAGATGCGCGCGTCGGTCGGCGCCGACGCCGCCCGCCTGGCAGCCCGCCGCGCCACGACGGCCCAGCGCGCCGAGCTCGAGGCCCGCGCCGAGGCGATCGCCGAGGAGGCCGACCTCGCCGAGCGGCTGCCGGTCTACGACGCGTTGTGGGACCTCGTCGTCGAGGCCTCGGGCAACCTCGCGTACCGGCTGGCGCTCAACACGCTCGTCGCCGGCCAGCGCGTGCTGCCCTTCGACGCCCGCACGGTCGGCGCCGAGCTCGCCGACCCGCCGGCCATCCGGGCGCTGACCGCCGCGATCGCCGCCGGCGACGAGCCGGGCGCCCACGCGGCCGGCCGCGCGCTGCTCGACCGCTCGATCCCGTCCGAGGAGGCCTGACCCCGTGGCCGAGGTCCTGTACTACGCGATCCCGTTCTTCATCCTGCTGCTCGTCGTCGAGTTCCTGTCCTACCGGCACCTCGGCGACGACGCGCACGACCTCCCGGGCTACGAGCTGCGCGACACGCGCACGTCGCTGGCCATGGGCATGGGCAACGTGACGATCAACGTGGTGTGGAAGCTCGCCGTGCTCGCGGCGCTCGCCGGCCTCTACGAGCTGTCGCCGCTGCGGCTGCCCGAGGACGCCTGGTGGGTGTGGGTCCTGCTCTTCTTCGCCGACGACCTCTCCTACTACTGGTTTCACCGCGTCTCGCACGAGAGCCGCTTCTTCTGGGCCAGCCACGTCGTCCACCACAGCTCCCAGCACTACAACCTGTCCACGGCGCTGCGCCAGACGTGGGTGCCGATGACCTACGCCCCGTTCTGGCTGTGGATGCCGCTCGTGGGCTTCGCGCCGTGGATGGTCTTCCTCGCGCAGGCCTGGAGCCTCATCTACCAGTTCTGGATCCACACCGAGCGCATCCACCGGCTGCCGCGCTGGTTCGAGGCGATCTTCAACACGCCGTCCCACCACCGCGTCCACCACGGCGCCAACGAGCAGTACCTGGACAAGAACTACGGGGGCATCCTCGTGATCTGGGACCGGCTGTTCGGGACCTTCGAGCCCGAGGGTGAGCGCGTGCGCTACGGCCTCACGACCAACCTGGGGACCTTCAACCCGGTCCGGGTCGCGTTCCACGAGTACATCGACCTGTGGCACGACGTCCGCCGCGCGCGGCGCTGGCGCACGCGGGCGCAGCTCGCGCTGCGCGGCCCGGGCTGGCGCCCGGCCGAGGAGCCGGAGCTCGAGGTGTCCGCCTCGTCGCGCGGTTGAGTAGCACGCGGCGGCGGGGCGGGCAAGCAGGTTGCGCCATCCGTCCAATCGACCTGCGACCCGCACCGCGGCACGCCGACGACCCGGAGCGAACCCAGGCGTCAAAGGCATACCCGTCGCGAGGCGGGGACGCAAAGCCGGAGACCTCGTGACAGGCACGAGGCGGCTCGGCTGCGGACGCATGACGACGGAGGTCGTTCGTGTCGTTCGGCAAGAACCTGCGGCTCATCAGCACCGGTGCCATCGTGACCCTCGGGATCGTGATGGCCCCGGCCGCACAGGCGAAGCAGTCCTCGGACAGCAGCACCACCACCGTGCACGTGTGCAACCAGGCCACCCCGAACTCGAACGGCGGCGTCCTTGACGCCACCGACCCCGCCACCGGCTCGCCGGCGGCGCGGTACACGAGCGACCTCTCCGCCATGCCGGGGAAGGGCAAGGGGCTGGTCATCGCCGCGGCGCACTCTCCCGCGCTCACCGAGTGCGCGGAGCCGGTCCCGCCCACGGGCGGCGGCCTGGGTGACGTGGTCGTCTCCTGACGGGGGTCTGCGCTCGTCGCCCGCCCGGCCGCGTGCCGGGCGGGTGGCGCGCCGCCCGCACCTCGCCCCGTGAGGCAGCCGTACCGACGCGCCCGCGACCGGCGCGTACCGTGGGGTCACGATGTGGGACCCGGCCGTCTACGAGCGCTACGCGGACGAGCGCACCGCGCCGTTCCGCGACCTGCTCGCGCTCGTCACGCCGGTCCCGGGCGGCCAGGTCGTCGACCTCGGGTGCGGCACCGGCCGGCTGACGGCGGAGGTCCACCGGCGCGTCCGCGCACGCGGCACGGTGGGCGTCGACCGCTCGTCCGCGATGCTCGAGCGGGCGGCGGCGGTCAGCGGCGGCGGCCTGCGCTTCGTGCGCGCCGACATCGCCGAGTGGGAGCCCGAGCACGCGGTCGACCTCGTCTTCTCCAACGCGGCGCTGCACTGGGTGGCAGACCACGAGCGCCTGCTCGCGCGGCTGACGAGCTGGCTGGCCCCCGGCGGGCAGCTCGCGGTCCAGGTGCCGGCCAACCACGACCACCCCTCGCACGTCACCGCGGCGCGCATCGCGTCCGAGCCGCCGTTCGCCGACGTCCTCGGCGGGGCGCCGCTCGCCTCGCCGGTGCTCGCGCCCGAGCGCTACGCCACGCTCCTGCACCGCCTCGGCTTCGGCGAGCAGCACGTGCGCCTGCAGGTCTACGCGTACCCGCTCGACGGGCCCGAGCAGGTCGCCGACTGGGTCGAGGGCTCGCTGCTGACGTGGTACCGCGAGCGGCTGGGCGAGGTGCTCTACCGCCGGTTCCTGCCGCGCTACCGCGAGGAGCTGCTCGCGGCCCTCCCGGCCGAGCGGCCCTTCCTGCTGACCTACAAGCGCGTGCTGCTGCGCGGCCGGCGCGCGTAGCGCGGGAGCACCACGCGCACCACGACGTGCGCGGGCCGGGTCGGCTCGCCGAGCGACAGGAACTCGCGCAGCGCGCCCTCGCGGGCGCAGAACGGGCACGCCAGCGGATGGGCCGGCGAGGCGGGGCTGTCGAGCGCGACCGGGGCGTCGCACGACGGGCACGCGAGCGTGCCGGAGGCGAGGTGGCCGGAGCGCGCGCGGCGCTCCTCCTCGTGGTGCTGCCCGACGGGGTCGGGGCGCAGCGGCTCGGCGCCGTCCATGCCGCGGTGCAGGGACACGCGTCCAGTCTAGGAGAGCGCCTCGCGTCCCCAGTCGAGCTCGGCGTCCAGGCGCGCGAGCGTGGCGACGAGCTGGCCGAGACCGCGCGCGACGCCGACGTCGGCCGGCTCCGGCGCCGCGGCGCCCGCGACGCGCAGGCCGTCGGGCAGCCGGTCCAGGGCGCGGGTGGTGATCGCGTCCAGCGCCGGCTCGTCCAGGCGCGCCGGCCCGGTGACCACCGCGCCGAGCACCTCGCGCGCCAGGCCGTAGGCCTCCCCGGGCGCGCCGATCCGCGCCAGAACGTCTACCGCGCGGGCCTGGCCGGGCCGGCCAGCATCCCCGACACGTTCTTCCAGATGATCGGCTGGCTGCCGCCCTCGAGCGACGGCATCGACGAGTACCGCGCCGACACGTTCCAGGGCCAGATGCGCGGCCAGCTCGTCGTGCAGGAGTACCAGAACCGGCTGCGGCGCGTGCGCCTGCGCGCCGACGGGCGCGTGCTGCTCGGACAGAACGTGATCGAGCCCCTGACCGGCGCGCTGGGCTGCCTGACGGGGCCGGGCGGCGCGCTCCTGGCGCTCGACCACGGCGCGAACGAGCTCGAGATCCTCGAGCCCGATGATCTCTCGCCGCTCGAGCTCGTCGTGCACGACG
>JACRMD010000249.1 GCA_016215085.1 Solirubrobacterales bacterium
CCTCGCCCGCCTAGGCGCGCCCCGCCGCACGCGTCGCTACTGTCCCGCCGATCGAGCGCTACCTGGCGACACTCGACCACGAGGAGCTCTACGTCCGGCGCGGCCCGCGCTCGGGGCTCTTCTGCATCGTCGCGGTGCACTCGACCGTGCGCGGCCCGTCGCTCGGCGGCTGCCGCATGTGGACCTACGACGACAGCCGCGCGGCGGTGCGCGACGCCCTGCGCCTGGCCGAGGGCATGACCTACAAGTCGGCGGTGGCGGGCCTCCCGCTGGGCGGCGGCAAGGGCGTGATCATGCTCCGCCCCGGCACGACGCTCGACGCCCGCGCGCGCAAGGCGGCGTTCCTGGACTTCGGCGAGACCGTCGACCGGCTGGGCGGCACGTACGTCACGGCCGAGGACGTCGGCACCGGCCCGAAGGACATGTCGGTCATCGCGCAGGCCACCCGGCACGTCACCGGCCTCTCGCGCCGGCGCGGCGGCTCGGGCGACCCGAGCCCGTACACCGCCCTCGGCGTGCTGCACGCGATCGAGGCGACGTGCGAGCGCGCCTTCGGCTCCCCCGCCCTCGAGGGCCGCTCGATCGCGGTCGTCGGCCTCGGCCACGTCGGCCTGCCGCTGGCGCGGCGGCTCGCGAAGGCGGGCGCGAAGCTCGTCGTCGCCGACATCGACCGCGCCAAGCGCGAGGAGGCCGCGCGGCTGGGCGCCCGCTGGATGACGCCGGCCAAGGCGATGACCGCGGCGGTCGACCTCGTCGCGCCCTGCGCGCTGGGCGGCGTGCTGCACCACGACTCGGTCCCCGAGCTGCAGGCGCCGGCCGTCGCCGGCGCGGCCAACAACCAGCTCGCCGACGAGTCGGTCGCCGAGCTGCTGCAGCGGCGCGGCATCGTGTGGGCGCCGGACTTCGTCGCCAACGCCGGCGGCATCATCAACATCGCCGTCGAGCTCGAGCCCGCGGGCTACGACCCCAGGCGCGCCGAGGCGCGCACGCGCGAGATCGGCGACACGCTGCGGCGGATCTTCGACGACGCCGAGCGCGCGGGCACCACGCCGCTGGCGGCGGCGACGGCGCTGGCGCACGAGCGGCTGCGGCCGGCTAGACCGAGCCGTCGTCGCGCGGCACGCTGACCGGGGCCGGGGCGGCCATGGCGGCGGCGACGCGCCGGCGCTCCTCCTCGGCCTCCTCGGGCGTCTGGTCGGGCCAGCGGCCGTGCTCCTCGAAGAACGCGCGCGCCGCGTCCTCCTCGAAGCGGTCCTTGTCGCCGTCCTTGACGTAGCGGTACGTGACGTAGGCGACCACGACGACGCCGATGGCCAGCAGGACGAGGTTGAAGATCGTCTCGAACACGCCCGCGGGAGGCTAGCGCCAAGGCTCGCCGCCGTGCACCGCAGCGGGCCGTGCCGGCGCCGCCTAGCGACCGGCCCCGCCGAGCAGCGCCGCGGCCTTGCGCACCTCGGCCACCGGGCCCACCGCCTCCGCGCGCACCGGGATGCCGTTGAGGAACGCCATGCCCGCCAGCGGCTCGAGGTCCTCGGCGGCGTTGGAGGCCAGCAGGTTGACGTTGGCCCCGCCGAGGCCGTTGGCCACCTGCCAGCCGCCGCGGTGGCCCCAGCCGTGGGGCACCGCGACCGTCCCGGGGACGACCTCGTCGGTGACCTTGACCGCGACCTCGACGCTGCCCGCGCGCGAGGTCAGCCGCACGGCGTCGCCGTCGGCCACGCCGGCCGCCGCC
>JACRMD010000250.1 GCA_016215085.1 Solirubrobacterales bacterium
CGGGCGCGCTCGAAGTAGGCGGCGAGGTCGCCGCCGTGCTCGTCGGCCTCCGTGGCGAGCATGCGGTCCGCGTCGGCGATCCGGTCGCGGCGCGACGCGTCGGCGAAGGCGACGGCGAACGGGGCGAGCACGATCCCGACCAGGAGCGCCAGGAGCGAGAAGCGGCGCATGGCACCCGTGTAGTCGGTGTCCGGTGCCGGACTTTGAACGGCGGCGGGCACCGGCTTCGTACACTGCCCCGAGATGGCCACCACCGTCGAGAAGCTGCTGCTCGCCCGCCCGCGCGGCTACTGCGCCGGCGTCGACCGCGCCGTGCAGACCGTCGAACGCGCCCTCGAGCTCTACGGCGCCCCGGTCTACGTGCGCAAGGAGATCGTCCACAACAAGCACGTGGTCGAGCAGCTGCGCGAGCGCGGCGCCGTCTTCGTCGAGGAGCTCGACGACACGATCCCCGAGGGCGCCATCACCGTCTTCTCGGCCCACGGCGTCTCGCCGATGGTCCACGCGGAGGCCGAGCGCCGCGAGCTGCGCACGATCGACGCGACCTGCCCGCTGGTGACGAAGGTCCACCGCGAGGCGGTCAAGTTCGCCCAGGACGGCTACACGATCGTCCTCATCGGCCACGCCGGCCACGAGGAGGTCGAGGGGACGATGGGCGAGGCCCCGGACCACATCGTGCTCGTCGAGACCGAGGAGGACGTCGACCGCCTCGAGGTCGACGACCCGGAGAAGATCGCCTACATCTCGCAGACCACGCTGTCGGTCGACGAGACGCGCGCGATCATCAACCGGCTGCGGGCCAAGTTCCCCGCGATCACCGGTCCCCGCACCGACGACATCTGCTACGCGACGACCAACCGCCAGGCCGCCGTCAAGCAGATGGCGCCGCACTGCGACCTCGTCCTGGTCATCGGCTCCAGGAACTCGTCGAACTCCAACCGGCTCGTGCAGGTCACGCGCGAGCTGGGCACCGAGTCGCACCTCATCGACAACGAGTCCGAGGTCGACGAGACGTGGCTGGAGGGCAAGCGCGTCGTGGGCATCACCTCCGGCGCCAGCGCACCCGACGAGCTCGTCCAGCGCCTCGTGGCCTTCTTCCGCGAGCGCGGCGTCGAGGACGTCGAGGAGTTCCAGGTCGTCCAGGAGGACGTCCGCTTCATGCTCCCCAAGGCCATCCGCCAGGCGATGGCCGCCTCCGCGTAGGCAGACCGCCCCAGGACTCGAAACGGCGGGCCTGGGTATCGGACGGCCATGCGCCGTCTGGTCCTGGTCCTGGCCACCCTGCTGCTCGCGCTGCCCGCCGCGGCGTCCGCCGAGCCGCGCGACCTCGCCAAGCAGCCGACCGCCGTCGGCGCCGGGGGCAGCGCCGCGACCGTCGACGCCGTCGCCACCCAGGCGGCCATCCGCGCGCTGAAGGCGGGCGGCAACGCCGTGGACGCCTCGATCGCCGCCGCCGGCGTGCTCGGGGTCGTCGAGCCCTACTCGTGCGGCATCGGCGGCGGCGGCTTCATGGCGATCTACACGGCGCGCGACGGCCAGGTCCACACGATCGACTCGCGCGAGACCGCGCCGGCCGCGATGGGCCCGGACGCGTTCGCGGGGCTCACCGCCTTCGCCGACCAGCGCGTCAGCGGCATGAGCGTCGGCGTGCCGGGCACGCCGCGCGGCTGGGAGAAGGCGCTGGCCGAGTACGGGACGTGGCCGCTGAAGCGGGCGCTGCGCGACGGCATCCGCGCCGCGACGCGCGGCTTCACCGTCGACCAGACGTTCTTCAACCAGACCGACGAGGCCAAGGCGATCTTCGCCGACTTCCCGGCCACCGCGGCGCTGTACCTCGACGAGGACGGCACGCCGCGCGACGTCGGCACGGTCATCCGTAACCGCGACCTGGCCCGGACCTACCGGCTGCTGGCCAAGCAGGGCATGGACGCGTTCTACTCCGGCCCGCTGGCCCGGGCGATCGTCGACGCGGTGCAGCACCCGCCGGTGGCGCCGGGGGCCGCTCGCGAGCCGCGGCCCGGCCTGATGGAGCTCTCGGACCTGTCCGGCTACGAGGCCCTGGACCGCGACCCGACGCACATCACCTACCGCGGCCTGGACGTCTTCGGCATGGGGCCGCCGTCCAGCGGCGGCTCGACGGTCGGCGAGATCCTCAACATCCTCGAGGGCTACGACCTCGGCGCGCTGCCGCGCGAGCAGGCGCTGCACTACTACCTCGAGGCCTCACGGCTGGCCTACGCCGACCGCGGCGCCTACCTGGGCGACCCGGCGTTCGTCGACGTGCCCCTGGCCGGCCTGCTCTCGGACTCCTTCGCGGCCGAGCGGCGCGGCAAGATCACCGAGGCCGCGGCGGTGAGCCCGGTCCAGCCCGGCGACCCGACCGACGACGGCGCCGGCCCGGCCAAGGCCGACGGCAGCGCCTCGGCCCGCCGCGTGGGCTCGACGACGAACCTCACGGTCACCGACCGCTGGGGCAACGTCGTGGACTACACCTTCACCATCGAGCAGACCGGCGGCAACGGCATGGTCGTGCCGGGCTACGGGTTCCTCCTCAACAACGAGCTGACCGACTTCAACATCGGGCCCGACGGCACGAGCCCCCAGAGCGCCAACCAGATCGCCGGCGGCAAGCGCCCGCGCTCGTCGATCGCGCCGACGATCGTGCTGCGCGACGGCAAGCCCGCCTTCGCGCTCGGCTCGCCGGGCGGCGCGTCGATCATCACGACGGTCGCGCAGACGATCATCAACCACGTGGACTTCGGCATGACGCTGCCGGAGGCGATTGCCGCGCCGCGGCTCAGCCAGCGCAACTCGCCCACGACGCAGACCGAGCAGGAGTTCCTCGGCACGCCGGACGCGCAGGCGCTCGAGGCGCGCGGGCACAAGTTCACCGTGAGCACCGGCACCGGCGCGCAGATCGGCGCGGCGACGGCGGCCGAGTGGCTCGGCGGCCCGACGTGGCTCGCGGCGGCCGAGCCCGTGCGCCGCGGCGGCGGCGCCGCGGCGGTGGTCAAGCCGCAGCGGCCCGGCCACGACGGCCGGGGCCACGGCCACGGCCCCGGCAAGGGCGAGCGGCGCGGCGGCCACGGCCACGGCCGCTCACGCGCCCGTCGCTAGCGCCCCGCGATCGAACGCGACGAAAGCCGGAACTGTTCCGGCTTTCGTCGCACTCACGGCGCTACAGCCGCTCGTGCAGCCGCGCCAGGCGCTCGTCCCAGCGGGCGCCGGTGCTGGCCATCCACGCCATCGCGTCGGCCATCGGGGCGGGGGTGAGGCGGTAGCGCGCCTCGCGGCCCTCGCGCTCGACCTCGGCCAGGCCGGCGTCGTGGAGCACCGCGAGGTGCTTGGCGATGGCCTGGCGCGTGACCGGCAGCTCGTCGGCGAGCGCCGAGGCGGTGAGCCCCGGGCGCTCGGCCAGCAGCCGGACGACCTCCCGGCGTGTCGGGTCGGCGAGCGCGGCGAAGACCGCGCCGGTGGTGTCGTGCTCTAGGCGCACGCCAGCATCCGCGGGCCGTCCGCGGCGCGGGCGGCGACGCTCGCGCCGACGGCGCGCAGCGTGACCAGCGGGAGCTCCACGACCGTGACGCGCGTGCCGTCCTCGGCGTCGTCGAGCGTGATGTCGACCAGCGTGCGGCCGCCGTCGTCGCCGTCCCAGGTGAACGAGAGCCGCCGGCCCTCGACGACCTCCTCGTCGACGGCGCGGCGCTCCTCGCGCTCGAGCCCGAGCCAGTCGTCGTCGCACACCGCGGCCCAGGCCTCCTCGCGGGGCACCGGGAGGAGCGTCTCGCGCCGGACGGCGCCCGCCTCTTCGTGCAACTGCATGGTTGCGCATGCTACCGTGCCCGGAACCTGCAACCAAACGGTTGCGCTTCCGTCGTACCAAGGAGGCCCACGCCATGCCCCTCGTCCCCGTCGTCATCGAGCAGTCCCCGCGCGGCGAGCGCTCGTTCGACATCTACTCGCGGCTGCTCAACGACCGCGTCGTCTTCCTCGGCAGCCAGATCGACGACGAGATCGCCAACCTCGTCGTCGCCCAGCTCCTGCACCTCGAGGCCGACGACCCGGGCAAGGACATCAACCTGTACGTCAACTCGCCCGGCGGCAGCGCGTACGCCGCGCTGGCCATCTACGACGCGATGCAGTTCGTCGCGTGCGACGTCGCCACGATCTGCTGCGGCATCGCGATGTCCGGCGGCTCGCTGGTCCTCGCCGGCGGGGCGGAGGGCAAGCGCATGGCGCTGCCCAACGCGCGGATCCTCATCCACCAGCCGCACGGCTCCTACCAGGGCCAGAGCACCGACATGGAGATCCACGCCCGCGAGGCGATCGCCCTGCGCCGCCGCTACGAGGAGATCTACGCCCACCACACCGGCCAGGACGCCGCGCGCGTCAAGGCCGACATCGAGCGCGACCGCTACTTCACCTCCGAAGAGGCGGTCGCCTACGGGCTGATCGACCGCGTCGTCAGCGCGCGCGGCGCGATCAACCGGCCGGCGGCGGGCCTGGCGGCGCAGGCGAGCTGAGCCACTCGCGCAGCGCGGCGGAGTGCTCGCCCAGGCGCGGCGGGCGGCGCCGGACCTCCACCGGCGTCCCCGACAGGCGTAGGGGCGAGCGCACCGTCCGCACGCCGTCGACCTCGACGACCGGCTCCAGGCCCAGCTCTTCGGCGAACGCGAACGCCTGCGCGACGTCGTGGATCGGCCCGGCCGGGACGCCCGCGTCGGTGAGCCGCGTGACCCACTCGGCGGCCGGGAGCGTCGCGAAGCGCGCCTCGAGCTCGGCGCCCAGCGCGTCGCGGTGCTCGAGCCGCGCGCTGTTGGTGGCGAACCGCTCGTCGGTGGCGAGCGCGGGCCGCTCGATCGCCGCGCACAGCCGCGCGAAGATCGCGTCGTTGCCGCAGGCCACGGCCAGCTCGCCGTCGGCGGCGCGGAACGTCTCGTAGGGCGTGATCGACGGGTGGCGGTTGCCGAGCCGGCCGGGGACCACGCCGGCGAGCACGTGCGCCGAGCCCTGGTTGAGCAGGCCGGCCAGCGCGCTGTCCATGAGGTTGACCTCGATGCGCTGCCCGGCGCCGTCGCGGTCGCGCGCCCGCAGCGCGGCCAGCACGCCGATCGCCGCGTGCAGGCCGCAGACCATGTCGATGAGCGCCGCGCCGACCTTCAGCGGCCGGCCGTCGGGCTCGCCGGTGACCGACATCAGGCCGCTCATGGCCTGCAGCAGCAGGTCGTAGCCGGGCAGCCGCGCGGCCGCCTCGCCGCTGCCGAACGCGCTGATCGAGCACGTCACGACGCCGGGGTTGTCGCGGGCGACCGTCTCGTGGTCGAGGCCCCAGCGCGCCATGAGCCCGGGGCGGAAGCTCTCGACGACGACGTCCGCGCGGCGCGCGAGCTCCCGCGCGAGCGCGACGTCCGCCGGGTCGCCGAGGTCGAGCGCCAGCGAGCGCTTGCCGCGGTTGAGGCCCAGGTAGTAGGTCGAGCCCTCCTCCACGTAGGGCGGGCCCCAGTGGCGCGTGTCGTCGCCCCCGTCCGGCCGCTCGACCTTGACGACCTCGGCCCCGAGGTCGGCCAGGACCATCGTGCACAGCGGGCCGGCGAGGACGCGGGAGAAGTCGGCGACGAGCACGCCGTCGAGGGAGGGCTGCACGGGGCCGCACGCTACCGTCCGCGCCGTGCGGACCCTGGTCATCTCCGACCTCCACCTCGGCGGCCGGACGCAGGTCGACGTCCTGCGGCGCGAGGAGGCCCGCGCGCCGCTGCTGGAGGAGGCCGCCCGCGCCGACCGCCTGGCTTTCGCGGGCGAGTGGCGCCAGGCCCTGGAGCTGCTTCACGCCTTGGCCGAGCAGAGCAAACCCAAGCTGGCCGAGTGGCTGGACTGGCGGGCCTGCCTGCTGGCCGAGCAGGAGATGGCCCCGGATGCGCTGCGCGCCGAATTTGCGCGCTACCGC
>JACRMD010000197.1 GCA_016215085.1 Solirubrobacterales bacterium
GCACGTCGACCACCCCGAGCCGGGCGAGGCGCCGTGGGAGGCGCCGCCGGTGGCCGAGGAGCCGGCGCCGGTAGAGCCGCCCGCACCCGCGGAGGAGCCGACGTACGCCCCGGCGCCCGTCGCGGAGGAGCCCACCTACGTCGCTCCGCCTCCGCCGCCGGAGGAGCCGACCTACGCGCCGCCGCCGGTCGCCGACGAGCCCGTCTACGCGGAGCCGCCCGCGGCGCCCGCCGAGGAGCCCGCGCCCGCCGCGCCGTCGTGGCTCGACGAGCCCGCACCCGCACCCGCGTACGCCGAGGCCTCCGCCGAGCAGCCGCAGACCGAGGAGCACGGCGCCGTCGCCACCTCCGCCGAGCGGCCCGTGCAGCTGCGCCGGGCGCCGTCGCCGTCGGTGGCCGACCTGCCGAAGGTCGCCGGGCCCAAGCCGGCCAGGCCGCGCGGCGTGCCGCGCGGGCGCCGGGGCCTGCGGCGCGTCGTCCCGCTGCTGCTGCTCCTGCTCCTCGCCGCCGTCGCCGTCTTCGCCTACAAGCTCTTCCAGCCGTTCGCGGGGGAGGGGAGCGGGCAGGTGCGCGTCGTGATCCCGTCGGGCTCGACGGCGTCGGACATCGCGACGATCCTCGAGGAGCAGGACGTCATCGACAGCGCGTTCTTCTTCAACATCCGCACCCGCCTGTCGGGCAAGCGCGAGGACCTCAAGGCGGGCACGCACACGCTCAGGCGCGATATGTCCTACGGGGCGGCGATCGACGCGCTGACCGAGAACCCGGCGGCGCCGAAGGTCGTCAAGGTCACCCTGCCCGAGGGCCCGTCGATCCACGAGGCCGCGCCGCTGGTGCGCCAGTCGGGGCTGAAGGGCAGCTACATCGCCGCGGCCGAGCGCGCGCCGCGCTCCGCCGGCATCCGCACGATCAGCGTCCCGAAGGGCACCCGCACGCTCGAGGGCTTCCTGTTCCCGGCCAGCTACGAGCTGCGCCGCGGCAGCACCGCCGAGGACCTCGTCGCCCAGCAGCTCGCCGCCTTCAAGCGCAACTTCGACGAGGTCGACCTGCGCGCCGCGCGCCGGGCGAACCTCAGCGCGTACGACGTCCTGATCATCGCCTCGATGATCGAGCGCGAGGCGCAGGTCGCCAAGGAGCGCCGCCTGGTCGCCGCGGTGATCTACAACCGGCTCAAGCAGGGCATCCCGCTGGGCATCGACGCGACGATCCGCTACCGCCTCAACAACTGGTCGCGGCCGCTGCGGGTCTCCGAGCTCAACATCGACTCGGAGTACAACACCCGCAAGCGCCAGGGCCTGCCGCCGACGCCGATCGGCAGCCCGGGCCTCGCCAGCCTGAAGGCGGCCGCGAACCCGGCGAACGTGGGCTACCTGTACTACGTGGTCAAGCCGTGCGGCGGTGGCACGCACAGCTTCTCCTCGACCGACGCCGAGTTCCAGAAGGACGTCGCCGCCTACAACCGCAAGCGCGACGCGCTCGGCGGCAAGGACCCGAGCGACTGCTGAGCGGCGCGATGGTCCGCTACGGCGTCCTGGGCTGGCCGGTCGCCCACAGCCGCTCGCCGGCGATGCACAACGCCGCCTACGCGGCGCTCGGCCTGGCCGACCACCACTACCAGAAGCTCCCGGTCCCGCCCGAGGTGTTCGAGGAGACCGTCCGGGCGCTCCCGGCCGCCGGGTTCCGCGGCGCCAACGTGACCATCCCGCACAAGGAGGCGGCGCTCGCGCTCGCCGGCGAGGCGACGCCGGAGGCGCGCGCGATCGGCGCCGCCAACACGCTGACCTTCCGCGAGGACGGCACGATCCACGCCGCGAACACCGACGCGCCCGGCCTGCTGGCCGCCCTCGGTGAGCCGGTGGAGGGCCGCACGGCGCTCGTGCTCGGCGCCGGCGGCAGCGCCCGCGCCGCCGCCTACGCGCTCGCCCACGCCGGCGCGAAGGACGTCCGCGTCTGGAACCGCACGCTGGAGCGCGCGCGCCCGCTGGCTCGCCGACGGCTCGTTCAAGGAGCTGCCGCTGCCTGCCGATTCGCTGGAGCGATACGTCACCGTGGCGGACCTGGTCTACCGGGACGGCGGCACCGACCTGCTCGCCCAGGCGCGAGCGCAGGGGTGTCGGACCGTCGACGGCCTGGAGGTCCTCGTCCGCCAGGGGGCGTTGAGCCTGGAGGCGTGGACCGACCGAGAGGCTCCCATCGACGCGATGCGGGAAGGCGCGCGTGGAAGTTCCCTCGACCGACATGACCCCCGAAAGTCCAGCACCCCCTCACCTCCGCCCGGTCCCGACGACCGAGGGAGCACTGGCGCATGACACGGCCCCGGCCGGGCCGGCGCCGGACTGGAACGGGATCACCGCGCCGCGCGCCCGCGGCGGCGCACCGCGCTTCCTGACCGACGTCATCGTCGACCTCGGCCTCGCGTCCCGCGAGCGCGTCGACCAGGCCGTCGAGCAGGCCCGCGCCCAGGGCGGCACGCCCGAGCAGGTGCTGCTGGACGCCGGCGCGATCAACCAGGACGGCATGGCCCGCGCCATCGCCGAGCGCCACGGCCTCGACCACCTGGACCTGACCGTCTTCACCGTCGACATGACGGCGGCGAACCTCATCTCCAACAGCGCCGCCAAGCGCTACGAGGCCGTCCCCGTCCAGTTCCTCGGCGACCGCGGCCTGCTGCTGGCGATGGCCGACCCCGCCAACGTCCTCGCCGTCGACGACATCGCCCTGATGACGGGCTACGAGGTCCGCGTCGCCGTCGCCTCCCGTGAGGACCTCCAGGGCCTCTTCAGCCGCCTCACCCGCCTCGACGACGTCGTCGCCTCGACCTCGCTGGAGCACGAGGAGGAGGACGGCCCCGCCGAGATCGTCGACCTGCGCGAGTCCGCCGACGACGCGCCGGTCATCAAGCTCGTCAACCAGATCGTCGCCCAGGCCGCCGAGCAGGGCGCCTCGGACATCCACTTCGAGCCCGACGGCAGCCAGATGCGCGTCCGGTTCCGCATCGACGGCGTGCTGGTCGAGACGACCACGGTCCCGCGCCGCATGGTCTCCGGCGTCGTGTCGCGCGTGAAGATCATGAGCGACCTCGACATCGCCGAGCGCCGCCTCCCGCAGGACGGCCGCGTCGGCATGACGCTCGACGGCCGCCACGTCGACCTCCGCGTCGTGACCCTGCCGTCGGTCCACGGCGAGTCGATCGTCATCCGCATCCTCGACAAGTCCAACGTCTCGTTCGACTTCGACAAGCTCGGCATGAGCGACTCGGACACCGACCGGTTCACGAAGGCCTTCTCGCAGGCCTACGGCGCGGTGCTCGTCACCGGCCCGACCGGCTCGGGCAAGTCGACCTCGCTCTACGCGGCGGTCGGGCGCCTCAACACGCCCGAGAAGAACATCATCACGATCGAGGACCCGGTCGAGTACCAGGTCGAGGGGCTCACCCAGGTCCAGATCAACCCGAAGGCGGGCCTGACCTTCGCCGCCGGCCTCAAGGCGATGATGCGCGCCGACCCCGACATCATCATGGTCGGCGAGATCCGCGACCGCGAGACGGCGCAGATCGCCATCGAGGCCGCGCTCACCGGCCACCTCGTGCTCTCCACGCTGCACACCAACGACGCGCCGACGTCGATCACCCGCCTGGTCGAGATGGGCGTCGAGCCGTTCCTCGTCGCCTCGGCGGTGGACTGCGTCGTCGCCCAGCGCCTGGCGCGGACGCTGTGCGCGAACTGCAAGCAGCGCACGATCGTCTCCGCGCAGGTCCTGCGCGACAACGGCTTCCCGGCGCACGTCGACCTCGAGGTCTACGAGCCCGTCGGCTGCTCGCGCTGCGGCGGCTCCGGCTACAAGGGCCGGATCGGCCTCTACGAGGTCATGACGGTCACCGACGAGATCCGCCGCCTGGCGATCGAGCGCGCCCCCGCCGACCGCATCGCCGAGGTCGCGATGCGCGACGGCATGCGCCGCCTGCGCGAGGACGGCCTCGAGAAGGTCAAGCAGGGCCGCACCTCGATCGCCGAGGTCGCCCGCGTCACCGGCACGAACTGACCCGCCGGCTCTAGGCCATCACGACGAGGCGGTGCTTGCCGATCTCCGAGCGCGGGAGCGTGGGGGAGACGGCCACCTCCAGCTCGGGCACGCGGGCGCCCGCGCCGGCCAGGGCGGCCCCGATGCGGCGGCGCACGTCGTCGCTGACGGCCGTCTCGTCGGCGCCGGCGCGCAGCGTCACGCACACCCGCAGCCGCTCCGGCGCGCACACCACCTGGTACTGCGCGAGCCCGGCGACGGCGGCCAGCGGGCTGCGCAGGACGATCGGGTGCACCGCGATCGTGCCGCCCGCGGCGCCCGGCAGGCGCAGGACGTCGTCGGCGCGGCCCTGGACCTCCAGCAAGCGCAGGGAGGGGCGCCCGCACGCGCACGGCTCGCGCGTGGCGCGGACCAGGTCGCCCATTTCGTAGCGGACCAGGGGCAGCGTGCGCAGGCCCAGCGGCGTGACGACGAGCCGGCCGGGCTCGCCGTCGGGAGCCGGCCGGTGGTCCTCGTCGAGCACCTCGACCATGACCTGGTCCTCGAAGACGTGCATCCCGGCACGCTCGGGGCAGGTGACCGCGGTGATGCCCGCCTCGGTGATGCCGAGGCAGTCCATCGGCGCGACGCCCCAGGCCTCCTGGATGCGCGCGGCCATGTCGGGCGTGCAGACCTCGCTGGAGGTCGTCACGAAGCTCGGGGCGACGCGCAGGCGGCCGTCGAGCTGCGCGTCGGCCAGCAGCGCGAGCACCGACGGGTACCCGATCAGCTCGTCGGGCCGGTGGGCCTGCAGCGCGGCGGCGAGCTCGTCGAGCGGTTGCGCGGCGTAGAGGCGCAGCATCCGCATCACGCCGACGTCGAGCGTCAGCCCGGCGCGGGCGGTCATGTGCCGCGGGCTGCGCGTGGTGATCGACGCCATCCGCCGGCCGGGCCGCGGCCGCCGGCCGGCCATGGCGCTGAAGCGGAAGTACGAGGCGACGACCTCGCGCCACTCGGCGCGCGCCCACGGGATGATCGTGCGCCGCCCGCTGGTGCCGCCGGTGCCCATGATGCGGTAGTCGCCGTGCAGCAGCAGGTCGTCGTCGAGCGCGGCGAGGTGCTCCTCCAGCCGCGCGAGCGTGAGACGCGGGTCGGTGACGATCGCGTCGTAGTGCTCCAGCAGCGCCGCCTTGTCCATCGTCGGCAGCGCGCCGCCGGCCAGGCGCGCGCGGTGGAAGGGCGAGCGCTGCACGGCGAAGGCGACCAGCTCGCGCAGGCGCTCGCGCTGGTGAGCCTCGAGCTGCTCCCGGCTCCAGGCGTCGTGGGCGGCCAGCTCGCGCGAGCGGCGCACGCCGCCGAGGACGTCGGCGATCCGCTGGCGGCGGGTCGCCGGGGACGTGGTCATGGTGCCTCCTCGTGGGGGAAGAGCATCGCCGATGCGGCGTCGAACAGCGCGGGCACGTCGTCACGGCCGAGGAACGCCTCCAGGTTGAGGCCGTTGCCCAGCGCCTGGGACGCGCACGCGAAGGCGTCCGGGTCCATGGGCAGGGGGCGGCCCTCGCGCTCGGCGACCTGGCGCACCACGTCGGCCATCGCGCGCCGGATCTCGCCGTGGGCGGCCGCGAACCGCTCGCGCAGGTCGTCGTCGCGGGCGACGTGGACCCAGAACTCGATCAGCAGCAGCGACCAGTCGCGCTCGTCGCGCAGGACGGCGGTCCAGCCGTCGACCATCTGCCGGCGCAGCGCGTCGACGGTCGCCACCGTGGCCGCGTCCTGGCGGATGCGCGCGGCGCGCACCGCGGAGCGCTCCTCGTAGATCGCCAGCAGCAGGTCGGCCTTCGTGGGGAAGTGCGCGTAGACCGCGCCCTTCGTGAACCCGGCCTCCTTGGCGACCCGGTCCAGCGACGCGCGGTGGTAGCCCTCGCGGACGAACACCGCGCGCCCGGCGGCGAGCAGCGCCTCGCGGGTCTCGGCCTTGCGCAGCTCGCGGACGGTCGTGCTCACATACCGACGGTATCCGGGATACCGCCGGTATGTCAAGCCTACGACACCGCGAGACCGCAGAAACGCG
>JACRMD010000251.1 GCA_016215085.1 Solirubrobacterales bacterium
GAGGCCCTCCGACTGCTGCCGTCCCGCGGCTTCGATCTCATACTGACCGACATCAACATGCCCGATATCAACGGGCTCGAGCTGATCAACTTCGTCAAGAGCAACCCCACCTACCGGGAGATCCCGCTGATCATCGTCACGACCGAGCGGAGCGAGGAGTACCGCCGCCGCGGCGGCGACCCGGCCGGGATCGCCGTGCACGAGCCCCAGCAGCAAGGCGCCAAGCCGCTCCCGCAACTCGTCGTCGACCTCGCCGACCATGCCGAAGTCGATCAACCCGATGATGCCGCGCGGCTCGATGAAGAAGTTGCCGGGATGAGGATCGGCGTAGAAGAACCCATCCTCGAACACCATCTTGGCGACGACCCGCGTCGCACGCTCGGCCAGCGCATGGCGGTCGACCCCGGCAGCGTCCAGCGCGTCCAGGTCGGCGATGTTGAGCCCCCGGATCCGCTCGAGCGTCAGCACCCGCGACGTCGTGGTGTCCCAGTGAACGCGCGGGATGTGCACGTCGGGATCGCCCGCGAAGTTCGCAGCGAAGCGCTCGGCGTTGCGCCCTTCGCGGAGGTAGTCGACCTCCGCCCTGAGGGTGTGCGCGAACTCCTCGGCGACACCGATGACGTCGTAGCCCGCCGCTCCGCCCCACCGCCGGTCCGCGCGAGCCGCGAGGTTGAGCAGGATCTCGAGGTCGCGGTCGATCTGCTCCACGACGCCCGGCCGCCGGACCTTGACGACGACCTCGGTCCCGTCCTGCAGCACCGCCGCATGGGCCTGGCCGATCGATGCGGCCGCCAGCGGCTCGGCGTCGAAGGCGGCGAAGACCTCGGCGGCCGGGCCACCGAGCTCGCCAGCGACGACGGCCTCGACGTCCTCCCGCGGTACGGCGGGCGCCGCGTCCTGCAACCGCGCCAGCTCCGTCTGGTACTCCGGCGGCAGCAGGTCGGGCCGTGTGGAGAGGACCTGGCCGAGCTTGATGAACGTCGGACCCAGCTCCTCGAGCGCGAGCCGCACGTGCTCGGCCTGCCGGTACGGCTCGTCGCGGCGCGCGTGCCCGAGCAGGCCGCGGTGGAACGGCACGAGGCCGTCCAGGCCCGCCACCCCGACAAGCCACCCGAGCCCGTGCCGGGAGAGGGTCTCGGCGATCTGGCGGTAGCGGTCGAGGTGCCGGCCGCTCACGTCCGAACGAACGTGAAGCTCGTCGGGTCCTTGCGGTGGACTGCGCGGTAGCCCTCCCGTTCCAGCTGCCCGATGACGGCCCGGGCCAGGCCCGCAGGCGAGGTGTGGTGGAACTCCGTCAGGAACACCCGGACGCCGAGCGCGCGGAGGTCCAGCGAAGGGATGACGTCGTACTCGGAGCCCTCGACGTCCAGCTTGAGCAGTTCGACGTGACGGTCACCGAGCACACGCATAAGCGAAGGGATCGTACGCCCGGGCCGGGTGAAGGCGCTGCCGGTATCGAAGAGCCCCGCGGCCGAGACCGCGCCGCGCTCGTGGTCCTGCCGCCCGAACATCTCCAGCGGCCCGTCGCGGTGCGCGACGGCGTACGGGTGGAAGCTGAAACGCGGATCGCCGGCCGTCTGCGACAGCGCCATCTCGCCGAACAGCTCGAACGGGTCGAACGCACGCACCCGGACGCCGTACCGGGCGATGAGCTCCAGATCGA
Source organism: Solirubrobacterales bacterium (assembly GCA_016215085.1). Taxonomy (GTDB): domain Bacteria; phylum Actinomycetota; class Thermoleophilia; order Solirubrobacterales; family Solirubrobacteraceae; genus Baekduia. The sequence continues at coordinate 1,664 of JACRMD010000251.1, forward strand.
AGCTGATGTCGTGGCCGACGCCCACCGAGTAGCACGTCCACCCAGCGTCGATGAGGTCGTCGGGGACCACCCACCCGCCGTAGTCGCTGCCCAGGTGGATCAGCGGCTCGTACGCGTCTACGGGGATGTGCGCCAGCCTGCGCTCGAAGACGCGGCGACGCACTGCGTTGGAGATCTTGCGAGGCCGCAGGAGCGACGAACGAGCAGTGCCGGGAAAGGGGCGCATTGCCATGTCCTACGCAGCATAGGATCTTCGGCACGCGGACCGAGGGCGACGACGACGCGTTCCTCGGCGGACCGCTTGGCGTCAAGTCCTACCGCTCGTAGGCCGATCGTCAGGATGATGTCCATCGAGACGACACTCCTGCGGATCGGCGAGCTCCAGCGCGCGTTCCGTCCTCCGGCTCCTGCGAACACGGGACCCCCCGGGACGTTCGCCACCGCCCTGAGCCAGGCGCAGGCCGCCCCACCCGCCGGCGGCGGCGGCGGCACGCTCGTCGGCCTCGCACAGGCCGAGGTGGGGCAGGCGGAATCCCCTCCCGGGTCCAACGACTCGGCCCGCATCGCCCAGTACCGCTCGGCCGTGCCCGGAGGTCCGGTGGGGCCGTGGTGCGCGTACTTCGCCAGCTGGGTCGCGCGCGAGAGCGGCACGCCGCTCGGCGACCGCGGCCAGGGCTTCGCCCGGGTCGACGACGTCTGGGCCTGGGCGCAGCGCAGCGGGCGGGCCGTGCCCTCGGGCACCGGCGCGCCGCAGCCGGGGGACCTCGTCATCTGGGACGAGCACATGGGGATCGTCGAGTCCGTTATGCCCGACGGGTCGATCCAGACCATCGAGGGCAACTCCTCTGATCAGGTCTCGCGCCGGAGCCACAAGGCCGGCCCGCCGATCGTCGGCTACGTGCGCGTGGCGTAGGCGCGTGGGCGCCGCCACAGCGTCCACCAGGCGCCAACCGCGGCCACGATGACGAGCACCACGCTCGTCCACTGCGCGGTGCTCAGGCCCAGCGCCGCGTCCTCGCTGTCCGACCGGGCGAAGAACTCGAAGAACCGGCCCACGGCGAACAGCGCGAGCACGAGCCACCTTAGCGCGGTGGTCCGCGTGAGGCGGTGTCGCAGCGGCCACACGATCCCGAAGATCGCCGTGCCGAGCAGCACCTCGTAGAGCCCGCCGTTGTGGTAGGCCAGGTCCGGGTTCGGGGTCAGGGCATCCGGGTGCGTGTTGCGAACCCCGAGGAAGAACGTCGTCTGCGAGCCATAGTGCTCGCCGTTGATGACGTCGCCCACCCGGCCGACAGCGACGCCCAGCGGCAGACCCACCGCGACGACGTCGAGGTAGGCCGCCGTCCGATGGCTTCGCCACAGGTACAGCGCGATCCCCGCGGCCGCCGCGATGAATCCGCCGTTGAAGGTGAAGCCGGTATTGCCGATCCACGCGGCGGGCTCGAGCAGCCTGCCGTGCTCGGCCAGGAAGAAGACACGGCCGCCGACCAGCGCCGCTCCCGCGAGGATCGCGCCGATCGTGTAGAGCGGCTCGGCGTCCAGGCCCCTGCTGCGGGCGTACCGGCCGGCCACGAGACCGCCCAGCAGGATGCCGATGGCGATCGTCAACCCGTGCCACGCGACGGTGAGCGGGCCGACGTCGAACTCCGGAGCGATCCCGATGGTGATGACCCCGAGGGCGTCCGTCATGCGTGTGTCAGTGGTGCGCGTCGTGTCCCGCGGGCTGCGCCTGCGGCGCGGCGTCGTCCTCGTCGCCACTGCCGGTGATCGCCGGGGCGATGACGAAGGACGACACGGCGAACACGGTGGCGAACAGCGCCAGCGCGCCGGCAGGGGCACGCCAGGAACCGGTCCTGCGGTGGAGGCGGAGGAGGAACGGCACGGCGGCGAGCAGGCCGAGGGCGCCGAAGAGCAGCGTGCCCCCGACGCCCGCGAAGAGCGCCGCGCCCGCCAACGGGCCCGCGTGGTGCAGGACGTGCGGAGCCACGCCGAAGATCGCGGCGACGACGCTTCCGATGGCCGTCCGTAGGCGCTGGAGCGCACCCTGCCGGCCGTCGCGCCCGCGCGTGGCGTGGCCGTCGACGACGACGAGGCCGGCGGCATGCAGGTCGGGCGAGTGCGGGGCGCGGGGCTGAGCCATGGACGACGGAGCGTAGGACCTGCTTGGGGGCAAGGCGTCCCGGTCGAACCGCGAACCTCCGCGGCGAACTACCGAATGAGCGACCGCGGTCCTCCCTGAGGAGGACCACGTCCCCGTCTCCTACGATTCGTCGGAGGCTAGCGCATGACCGCGACCCCGTCTGCGACCACCACCCTGCAGGCCGTAGCCGTCCCCGAGGGCTCGTGTCCAGTAAGCAGCCGGCGATCATCCCGATTGCCATGTGCTGAGCAGCCTCGACGGCATCGGGCGCTGGAGGTCAACGCGTTGCGGCGGGTCGCCGACGATCCCGCAGCAGCTCGGCCCCGGCGAGGGGGCGTCGTGGTCGACTCGGTCGACGACTGCGCGGCCGCGATCGTCGACATCTGCCGCGACCGACGTCGTGCCGCGCAGCTTGGCAGCGCGGGCCGGGAGCCCGTCCGGCGCCGGTTCCTGCTGCCCCGGATGATCCGTGACGACGCTCGGTTGTACGCGGAGCTGCTGGATGCGTGAACGCCCACGATCCGCCGCGCACGAGGCCGCTGCGTCCACCATGGCGTACGGCGCCACCGCGACCGCGGTCGTCGCGACGATCCTGTTGAGCGGAGCCCTGGTGAAGGGC
>JACRMD010000252.1 GCA_016215085.1 Solirubrobacterales bacterium
GACAGCGCCGCCGCCGCGCTGCTCGTCGCCGCCCTGCAGCGCGCGGCCCCGGTCGCGCCCGAGCACGCCGACGACCTGCCGCTGGACTTCGACGACGAGCCGGTGCTCGCGGAGGACCTGCGGCCGGCGCACGACCAGCCCGCCGCGGACGTGGCGGCCGCGCCGGTCGACGAGCTCGACGAGCTCGATGCCGAGGAGCTCGAAGCCGAGCCGGCTGCCGAGCTCGACGCGCCCGCAGAGGACCTCGACGCCGAGCACCCCGACCCCGAGGCGCTCCACGCGCCTGCAGAGGACCCCGACGCCGAGCACGCTGCCCCCGAGGCGCTCAACGCACCCGCCGAGCACCACGCCCCTGGCGACGACCCCGGCGAGACCGTCGAGTGGGACGCGATCGCCGAGCGGCCGCCCACGCGCGTGATCCCGAGTGGCGCGCCGGTGCTCGTGGGTACGGCCCGTCGTGGCCCCGTCGCGTCCGTGCTGCGCTTCCTGCTCCCCATCCTCGTCGTCACCGGCGGCATCGTCGCCGCGCTGGCCGTCGCCGGCGTGTTCGGCGGCAACGAGGCCACGCCGCCGCGGGTCGCCGATCGCGCCGTGCGCCTGGCGCCCGAGAAGCCCGTCACCACGCCGCTGCCGGTGAAGGTGCCGCAGCCCGCCGCGGCCACGCCGATCCCGGGAACGAGCTCCACCTCCCCCGCGACCGCCACCACACCGGCGCCCGCCACGGCGACGACCACGACGCCCTAGCGGCTCCCCCAGGGTCGCATGGCAGTGCGGTGGGCGACCGCGAACGCGGCTGCTCAACGACCAGGAGGACGCGGGGTTGTCCTGCGGGGCGAGCGGTCAGGCGGTGACCTCGCGCCGGGTGACCCGCCACGCGCCGATCAGGAGCGGGAGCACCATCCAGATGACGAGCGAGGTGCCGACCTGCGCCCACTGGGTGGCGCTCATGACGTACTCGGTCATCTGGCCGAGGCCGCGCGCGTAGTCCACCCACGGGGCGACGTCGGAGAACACCGGCAGCGAGAGCACCGCGAACCACGACGTCGGCAGCGCGAGGAGGAGGACGATGGCGGGCGCGGGGGCGAGCAGGATCGCGCCGAGCGCGACGCCCACGACCATCCCGGCCGTCAGGTTGACGGCCGACTGGCCGATCAGCGGCGCGGCGTCGGACCAGGTCCCTTCGACGCCGGGCGACGAGACGAGCACCCCGACGGCGACGATGGCGACGGACACCGCCAGCATCGCGACGGCGCGCAGGAGGCTCGCGATGAGCTTGGCGCCGAGGACGCGCGAGCGCACCGTGACGAGCGCGAAGGTGACCAGCGCGGATCGCTGGGACCACTCGGAAGTGACGAGCAGGATGCCGAGGATCGGCAGCAGGACGGCCGACGGCTGAAGCCCGACGTCGAGGACGGGCTGGAACGTGTGGTCCGCCCTGTCGCCGACGAGCAGGCGCACGACCACGACGACCACGGTCAGCGCCACCATGGCGACCTGCAGCCAGAAGCCGGCCCGGGTGTCGACCATCTTGCGCAGCTCCACGGCGACGAGGCGGCCGAGGCCGGGGCGTGCGTGGACGCCGGCGGTGTTCTCGCGGATCGGTGCGACGAGCGTGGTGGCCGTCATGCGGTTGCTCCCCGCGGCTCGAGGTGGATCGAATCGGTCCGGGTCGACGGCGTGCTCGTCCCGGACGTGGTCAGCTCGAAGAAGAGCCGTTCGAGGCCGGCGCCCTCGGCCGGGGCGAGCCGGCGCAGGACGACGCCCTCGGACATCGCCACGCGGGCGACGACCTCGGGCTCGGCCTCGACCAGCCGCCGGTCGCCGTCTGCCGGGTGGGTCGGCAGGCCGGCGCGGTGAAGTGCGGCATCGAGGCCGGCGAGGTCGTCTGCCTCGACGATGGTCCTGGACTCGGTCAGCAGCTCGGCGCTGCTGCCCTGCGCCCGGATTCGTCCGCTGCTGATGATCATCATCCGGTCGGCGACGGCCTCGACCTCGGCGAGCAGGTGCGAGGAGAGCAGCACGGTGCCGCCGCGGTCGGCGAAGGTGCGGAGCAGGCCGCGCATCCAGCGCATGCCTTCCGGGTCGAGGCCGTTGGCGGGCTCGTCGAGGATCAGGACCTCGGGGTCGCCGAGCAGTGCGTGGGCGAGGCCCAGGCGCTGGCGCATGCCGAGCGAGTACTTGCCGACACGCTGCCGGGCCGCCGCCTCGTCGAGGCCGACGAGCTCCAGCACAGCGTCGACGCGCTGCGCCGGCACGCCCATGGTGTGGGCGGAGACGGCGAGCGCTTCGCGGCCGCGGCGCCCGGCGTGCTGGGCGGACGCGTCGAGCAGGATGCCGACGCGCCGCCCGGGATTCGGCAGGTCGCGGTAGCGCCCGCCGAGCACCTGGGCGTGGCTGCTGTCGGGCTCGGAGAGGCCGACGAGCATGCGCATGGTGGTGGTCTTGCCGGCGCCGTTGGGGCCGAGGAAGCCCGTGACGGTGCCCGGCTCGCAGCGGAACGTGACGTCCGAGACCACGGTGCGCCCGCCGAGCCGCTTGGTGAGTCCGTCGGTGTGGATCATGCCGGCAGACTCGTGGCCGGCAGGGTGTGCAGCCACGGTCCGCGGGCCACGCTCGCCGGGCCCCGCGGCGGTGGCGGGCAGCGACTTTGGTAGGGGGTCGCGGCCACCGCGCTGGCCTAGCCTTGACCCTCGAGCGATGGCACGCCCGGCCACAGCACGCCCGACCGACGGCCTGTCCGGCCGGTTGCGCTCCGCGCTGCCCGGCGTCGGCATCGAGGCCGGCGACGAGGAGCGCGGTCGCCGCGACCGCGCCGTCGACGCGGCGATCTACCTGGGCGCGTTCGCGATCGGCGCCGCCACCCTCGCGGGCACCTGGGACATGCACCCGCCCTGGCTGCGCGTCGTGGCCGTCGTGGTCGGGAGCGCGACGCTCGTCTCGCTGCACTGGCGGCGCACCCACCCCGCCGCCGTCGGGATCGGCGTCGGGGTGGCCTCGCTGGTGATCTTCCCGGCCTCCGGCGCCAACCTCGCCGCCACCTTCAACGCAGCGATCCGGGCGCGTGGCCGCGATCTGGCCGTCATCGCCGGGCTCCTGATCGCCTGGGCCTTCGCGAGCCCGCTGCTCTACCCACCCGCCGGGAGCTACTGGGCCAACGCAGGCGCCTGCGTGCTGCTGACGGGCGTCGTCCTCGGCTGGGGCCTCTTCGTCCGCGCGCGGCGAGAGCTCGTGCGATCGCTGCGTGCGCAAGGCGATCGCGCCGCGGAGGAGGCCCGCGCGGCCGAGCGGCGGCGGATCGCCCGCGAGATGCACGACGTCCTCGCCCACCGCCTCTCGCTGCTCTCCGTCCACGCCGGCGCACTCGAGTTCCACCCCGACGCCCCAGCCGAGGAGGTCGCCGAGGCGGCCGGCGTCATCCGCCAAAGCGCGAAGACGGCGCTCGAGGAGCTGCGCAGCGTCATCGGCGTCCTGCGCGAGGACAGCGGCGAGAGCCTGACGCAGGCACCCCAGCCGACGCTCGCCGACCTCGCTGCCCTCGTCGAGGAGTCGCGGGGGGCCGGCATGCGGATCACCGCCCGAATCGAGCTGGGCGACGCAGCGCCGCCGGCCGCCGTCGGACGCACGGCGTACCGGATCGTGCAGGAGGGCCTCACGAACGCGCGCAAGCACGCGCCGGGAGCAGCGGTGACGCTGACCGTCCGCGCGCCCGACGGCGACCTGCAGGTCGAGGTCCGCAGCCTCGCGCCGGTGGCCGTCGCCGCGGCCGCGCCGCCGCCCGGGACAGGGACCGGCCTGATCGGGCTCGCCGAGCGCGTCTCGCTCGCCGGCGGCACGCTCGAGCACGGCGTCGACCCCGACGGTGCGTTCGTGCTGCGCGCGAGCCTGCCGCGATGATCCGCGTCCTGCTCGTCGACGACGACGCGCTCGTGCGCTCGGGCCTGCGCATCATGCTCGCCGGCGCCGCGAACCTCGACGTGGTCGCCGAGGCCGCGGACGGCCGCGAGGTGCTCGGCGCTGTCGACCGGCACCGGCCCGACGTAGTCCTGATGGACATCCGCATGCCCCAGCTCGACGGCATCGCGGCCACGCGGCTCCTGGCCGCGCAGCCCGACCCGCCCGCCGTCGTCGTCCTCACGACGTTCGACGCCGACGAGCTCGTCCTGCGCGCGCTGCAAGCCGGAGCAGCCGGCTTCCTTCTCAAGGACACCCCGCCGGCGGAGATCGTCCGCGCGATCGAGATCGTCCACGCCGGCGACGCGATGCTCTCGCCCGCGGTCACGCGGCGGCTCATCTCCCTCGTGGCCGGCGACTCCGACGCGGCGGCCCGCACCGACCGCGCCCGCGACCGCATGGCAACGCTCAGCCCACGCGAGCACGACGTCGCCCTCGCCGTCAGCCGCGGCCAGGCCAACGCCGAGATCGCCGCGGCTCTGCACCTCTCCGTCCCGACGGTCAAGGCCCACGTCTCCCGCCTGCTCGACAAGCTCGACGTCAACAACCGCGTCCAGATCGCCCTGCTCGTGAAAGACGCAAGCGGGCACCAGTAGGGCGATCACACTCGTCTCGACCTCGCAGGGAAGAGCTTGGTCCCTGCGACCTAGCCCTAGCTCGCCGGTCGCTAGAGCCGGGGCCGCAGAGGGAGCAGGAGCGGCGAGGTCCCCTGCTCTTCCTCAACAGCAGGTCGGTGGCCAGTGCTGCTTGTCGTCCAAAGCGACAGTCGGCAAGCGCGGTGAACGCGCTGTCGCTTCTCCTCGACGGAGAAGCTGGTGGGCCCTGGCTGGATGACTCCGTACCGGGGCGACCGGTCGTTCGGGTACGGCGTGCTCGACCTCGGGTGAGGGCCCGCGCGGCCACCGGTGTCGTGCGCTGCGATGAGTTGCGCGGCGGCGGGCAGTCCTACGCGCATGACCTCGATCACCGCGCAGACGCACGCGACGCTCGACGGCGTCATCGACGCCCCGCCCGCCGACGCGCTCTTGCCCTACATGAGCGACGCCGGCCGGCAAGGAGCGCTGGATCTCGCGCTGGCGGCCGACGCGCTGCTGCTCGGGCGCGAGACCTGGCAGGGCCTGGCCCGCGCGTGGCGCGACCAGACCGGCCCGATGGCCGAGCGGCTCAACGCGATGCCCAAGTACGTCGTGTCCGCGACGCTGGAGTCCGCCGACGAGTGGGACCACACGACGATCGTCGGCTACGACGACATCGCCGGCCTGCGCGAGCGCGAGCAGCTCCTGACCTACGGCTGTGGGCGCCTCGCACGGGATCTGCTGGCCGACGGGCTGCTCGACGTGCTCGTGCTGTCAATCACGCCCGTCGTGGCGGGCGCCGGCCGGCGGCTGTTCGACGACCCCGGCCACCTCGTCCGGCTGCGGCTCACCGACAGCACGACCTTCGAGACCGGCGCCGTGCGGCTGTTCCTCGAGCCGGATCACGCCTGACCCGAAGCGGCGAGCGCACGGTCCTCGTCAAGCGCGGAAGTCGCCGGTACCCTGCCGGCGGTGGCCGCGCCCACCGTCCGCCTGGTGCGTCGGCCCCGACGAGAAGCACGACGCCCACACCGACCGCGACATGGCCGAAGCGCACTTCGGTGCGCTCGCGGAGGACCTGCGCGCGGCGGGTGTGGCGACGAGCGCCGAGGCCCTGATGACAGTGCCGTTCCGTGTCGAGTGGGGATCGCACCGCCGCGTCTGGCCAATGAGCCTCGACTGGTGCTGACGCGCTTCGATGCTCGCCTTCGGCTCCCCGTCACCCGACCGGCGGTGCCGTGTGAGCCTCCCGCGTCGGGGGCACGCCGTTCGTCTGCGGGTCCGCCGCGTCGTCGGGCGAGGGCCGGGCGGGGACGGGCTCGGTGCCCCGCGGCGTGATGAGGATCATCCCGACGATCACCATGAGCGTGGCCACGCAGCCGGCCGCACCGATCAGGACCTCGGTCATGACCGTCGCACCGCGCTGATCCAGAACGCGCCCGCGGCCAGGATCGACGGGACCCAGAGCCCGACGAACACGCCCTCCTGGCGCGAGCCCGCGAACCACAGGCCGATGGACAACAGGAAGGACAGCCCCGCCGCGACGAGGAACAACCTCGTGCCGAGCCGGAACCGGGTTTCGTCGGACCTGCGCGCCGTCGCCATGCGGCTCTCCTTGTCATAGGGGTCGCCTGCCATACGACCGCGACGGCTCAGAGGGATCGGCCCGCGCCCGGCCTGGCGCGCACGCGGCTGCCAGAGCCGGGCGACGCAGTCCCCCCGCCTCGGGACGGCGCCTAGCCGGGCGGGCCGTCGACCCAGGCGCCCCGCGCCCGGTCGAAGTGGCGGATGACCCGCGCCGGGTTGCCGCCGACCACGCAGTTCTCCGGCACGCTCTCGGCCACCACGGCGCCGGCCGCCACCAGCGAGCGCGCGCCGATCGACACCCCCGGCAGGACCGTCGCGCCCGTGCCGAGGAAGACGCCGTCGCCGATCCGCACCGGCCGCGCCTCGCCCAAGCCCTGCGCCGCGACCGGCAGGCGCGGGTCGCGCGGATCGGGCGCGGCGTCGACCACGGTCAGCCGGTCCGAGGCCATGACGTCGTCGCCGATCTCGACCGCGCCCTCGCAGAGGATCGTGAGGTCCCGGCCCAGGTACGTGCGCGACCCGATGGCGACCCGCCCGGCCGCGCCGACGGCGATCGTCGCGCCGGCCAGGACGAAGCAGTCGTCGCCGATCGACACCCGCCCGCGGTCGGTGACCGCCAGCGGCGGGTGCACGAGCGTCCGCGCCCCGAACGCCGCGAAGGCGCGCGGCCGCACGGCGGACCGGACACGAAGGCGGAACAGCGCGGCACGCACCGGGCCGCACGGTATCGTCGCCGGCCATGGGAGGAGCAGCACGGACCGACGACCAGGCGGTCCTCGACGTCGGCCGCGCCATCCACGCGGCCTTCCCGTCGGCCGGCCGCCGGCCGCTGCGCGCGCTCGACGACAAGGCGATGGACCTGGCCTCCCAGGACGAGGAGCTCAAGGCCGCGCTGTTCCGCTTCGTCGACGTCGTGCCCGCGTGCCGCAACCTCGACGACCTGGCCCGCCACCTCACCGGCTTCCTCGGCGAGGTCGACGAGCACCCGCCGCCGATCGCCGTGGCCATGCGGATGTCCGGCACGAAGGCGGGCCGCACCGCGCTGGGCGCCGCCGCCGCCGCGGGCGTGCGCCACATGGCCCACCGCTTCATCGTCGGCGAGACCGTCGACGACGCCACCGGCGTGATGCGCGACCTCTGGGAGCGCGGCGTCGCCACCTCGGTGGACCTCCTGGGCGAGGCGACGATCACCCAGGCCGAGGCCGACCGCTACGCCCGCCGCTGCGCCGAGGCGCTGGACCAGCTGACCGCGGTCTACGCGAAGCTGCCGCCCCGCCCGCAGCTCGAGCAGGACGCGCTCGGCCCGCTGCCGCGCGCCAACCTGTCGGTGAAGGTCAGCGCGCTCACCCCGCTCCTGCGCCCCGACGCGCCCGAGCTGGGCAAGCGCGACGCCGCCGTCCGCCTGCGCGATCTCCTGCGCCGCGCCAAGGACCGCGGCGCGCACCTCCACATCGACATGGAGTCCTACGACTCGATCGAGGCGATCGCCGACCTCGTCCTCGAGCTGCTGGCCGAGCCCGAGTTCGCTGACGGGCCCAGCGCCGGCGTCGTCCTGCAGGCCTACCTGCGCGACAGCCCCGCCCTCGCCGACCGCCTGGTCGCCTTCGCGGGCTCGACCACCCGCGCGCACCCGCTCGTCGTCCGCCTCGTCAAGGGCGCCTACTGGGACCACGAGGTCGTCGAGGCGCTCCAGCACGGCTGGTCGGTGCCCGTGTTCGAGGTCAAGGCCGACAGCGACCGCAACTTCGAGGCCCTGACCCGCCGCCTGCTCGAGGCCCGCGCCGGCGGCACCCCGATCCGGCCCGCCATCGCCAGCCACAACCTGCGCTCGGTCGCGCACGCGGTCGCCGTCACCCGCGAGCTCGGCCTGCGCGACGACGACCTCGAGCTGCAGGTCCTGCGCGGCCTCGGCGACGACCTGCAGGACGCGCTGGCCGCCAACGGCCTGCGCGTGCGGACCTACTGCCCGGTCGGCGACCTCGTCGCGGGCATGGCCTACCTGGTCCGCCGCCTGCTCGAGAACACCAGCAACGAGTCCTTCCTCGCCGACCAGGCCTCCGGCACCCCGATCGAGCAGCTGCTCGCCGCCCCATGACCGCCTCCGCCCTGCGCGACCTGCCCACCTTCCGCAACGAGCCGGTCCTCGAGCTCCGCCGCGCCTCCGAGCGCGAGCGCCTGCTCCAGGGCCTGGCCTGGCTCGACGGCCGCCCGCCGGTCGACGCCGCGACCTGGATCGGCGACGACAAGCAGTCCGGCGACGCCAACGTCTCGACCGACCCCGGCGACCCGGAGCGCGTCGTCGCGCACGCGCCCGTGGCCACCGCGCAGGACGTCGCGCATGCCGTCGAGGTCGCCGAGCAGGGCGCCCGGGCATGGCGGCGCGTGCCCGCCCGCGAGCGTGCCGAGGTGCTCGTCCGCGCCGCGGCGTGGATGCGCGAGCGCCGCGAGAAGCTCGCCGCGCTGTGCGTGCGCGAGACGGCCAAGCCGTGGGCCGAGGCCGACGCCGACATCTGCGAGGCCATCGACTTCCTGGAGTTCTACGCGCGCGGCGCGATCGCGCTGGACCGCGGCCACCACCTCTTCCAGGTGCCCGGCGAGCGCAACGACCTGCGCTACCTGCCCCGCGGCGTCACCGGCGTGATCGCCCCGTGGAACTTCCCGATCGCGATCCCCATCGGCATGACCGCCGCCGCGCTGGCGACCGGCAACGCCGTCGTGCTCAAGCCCGCCGAGCAGGCGCCGGGCTGCGGGTTCGTGCTCGTCGAGGCGCTGCGCGCCGCCGGCGTGCCCGCCGCGGCGCTGAACCTCGTCCAGGGGGCGGGCGAGGCCGGCCGCGCGCTGGTGCAGGACCCGCGCGTGTCGACCATCGCGTTCACCGGCTCGCTGGCCGTCGGCCTGGAGATCATCCGCGAGGCCGGCCAGGTCCCCGAGGGCCAGCTGCACCTCAAGCGCACGGTGATCGAGATGGGCGGCAAGAACTGCGTGATCGTCGACGCCGACGCCGACCTGGACGACGCCGTCCCCGCCATCGTCTCCTCCGCCTTCGACTACGCCGGGCAGAAGTGCTCGGCGGCCTCGCGCGTCCTCGTCCACGAGGCGATCGCCGACGCGCTGACCGAGCGCCTGGCCGGCGCGATGGAGGTCCTGCAGGTCGGGCAGGCCGACACCTTCGGCACCGAGGTGCCGCCCGTCGTCGAGCGCGAGGCGCAGGAGCGCGTCGCCCGCTACGCGGAGCAGTGCGCGCGCCAGGGCCGCGTCGTCGCCACCCATGACGTGCCCGGCGCCGGCTGGTTCGCCGCCCCGACGGTCGCGACCGAGCTGCCTGCCGACGCGCCGGTGCTGCGCGAGGAGGTCTTCGGCCCGCTGCTGACCGTCGAGCCGGTCCGGGACGTCGACGACGCGTGCGACCGCGTCGACGCGCTGCCGGTCGCGCTGACCGGCGGCCTGTTCTGCCGCAACCCGCACACCGTCGAGCACGTCGTGCGCCGCTCCCCGGTCGGCAACCTGTACGTCAACCGGTCGATCACCGGCGCGATGGTCGGCCGCCAGCCGTTCGGCGGCAACCGGCTGTCGGGCACCGGGACGAAGGCCGGCGGCCCCGACTACCTCCTGCACTTCGTCGAGCCGCAGGTCGTGACGGAGAACACCGTGCGGCACGGACTGGTCATCTGACGCCTGTCGCGTTACGCTCCATGTTCCGGAGCGTCGGCTGTGGGAGGCCGTCGCCGCGACGCAGGGAGTACGCAGGGATGATGCGCAGGGTCTTGCTGGTGCCGGCGATCGCCGCCGTCCTCGCGGTCGCGCCGCCGGCGTGGGCGCAGTCGCCGTTCCCCACCTACCAGCGCGCCGCCGACGACCAGTACGGCACCGGCGGCCAGGGCGGTCAGGGGAATCAGGGCGGTCAGGGGAATCAGGGCGGTCAGGGCAACCAGGGTCAGGGCGACCAGAACCCCGGCACGCCGGGAAATCAGGGCGGCGGCGCACCGGGCCGGGGCAACGGCGGTGGCCCCGCCGAGGGCGACCAGGGCGGCGTGCTGGGCGAGCGGGCGAGCGGCGGCGGGGCGAGCGCGCGCGGTGGCGCGGTCCCGGTCTCGCTGCGGCGCGGCGACGCGCGCGACGTCCAGGGCACGCTGCCCTTCACCGGCCGCGACCTCACCCTGTTCGCGCTGCTCGGCACGGCGCTCCTGGCCGCCGGGGCAGCGCTCGCCGCCGGGCAACGGACGCTCGCCCGCCGCCGCCGGCGCCCCGCCTGAAGGGTTGTGGGGTCCGTGGACCCCACAACCGCGCAACGGCGGGTCAGGACTTGGGCTCGTCCCGGGGCGGCAGCTGGAGCTCGTCGTGCGCGGGCTCGCCGCGCTCGAGCTCGCGGCCGCGCTCGACCTCGGCGTTGACCTCCGCGCCGAAGAGCACGGCGATGTTCGTCACCCACAGCCAGACGAGGAACGCGACGACGCCGCCGAGCGCGCCGTACGTCTTGTTGTAGGACGAGAAGTTCGCCACGTAGAACGCGAAGGCGGCCGAGGCGACGATCCACGTCACGAGCGCGACGACGCCGCCGACCGTGATCCACTTGAACCCGGGCTGCTTCACGTTCGGCGCCGCGTAGTACAGGATCGAGAGGATCGTGATGACGACGAGCGCGATCACCGGCCACTTGGCGATGTCCCAGGCGGTGACCGCGGCCGAGCCGGCGCCGACGACGTCGCCGACGCGCTGGGCCAGCGGGCCGGTCACGACGATCGCGATCGCGCAGGCGGCGAGCAGCAGCACGCAGACGGTGGTGACGAGGACCTGGACCGGGCGCAGCTTCCAGAACGGGCGCCCCTCCTCGACCTCGTAGATCGCGTTCGAGGCGCGCGCGAACGCGCCGACATAGCCGGAGGCGCTCCACAGCGCGCCCGCGAGGCCGAGCACGAACGTGAGGCCCGCGGCGCCGCGGCCGTTGGCGACGTTCTCGACCGCGCCGGTGACGATGTCGCGCGCCGGGCCGGGCGCCAGCGTCGCGAGGTTGTCCAGCAGCGGCTGCGTCGCCGACGGGCCGACGAGGCCGAGGATCGAGACCAGCGCGATGATTGCCGGGAAGAGCGCCAGCACGCCGTAGTAGGTCAGCGCCGCGGCCCAGTCGGTGAGGTTGTCCTCCTTGAACTCCTTGAAGGTGCGCTTGAGCGTCTCCTTCCAGGTCGGCTTGCTGAGCTGCGCCGGGGACTGCGGATCGCGCCCGCTCGGTGCGTCGCCGTCCCGCGCGCTGCGCGCGCCGCGGCTGAACCGCTCTTCCCGCGTGTGCTGGGCCATGTCTTCGCGCTACCCGGGCCTTGCCGGAAGGATTCCCCCGGGTCGCGCGTCCCGCAGGGCATGCGCATCGTATTCGCCTCGACCCGCGGAGCGGGCCACCTCACGCCCCTGCTGCCGTTCGTGGCCGCGGCGCGCGCCGCGGGCCACGACGCCCGCATCGCCGGCCCTGCCCCGCTGGCCGCCGCTGCCGAGGGCGCAGGGGTCCCGTTCTGGCCCGTCGCCGACCCCGACGCGGACGAGCTCGAGGCGGTCTGGTCGCGCGTGCCGTCGCTGCCCCCGGCCGAGCAGAACGCCGTCGTCGTCGGCGACCTCTTCGCCCGGCTGCACGCCGCGGCCGCGTTGCCCCGGATGCGGGAGCTGTGCGCGACGTGGTCGCCGCACGTGGTGGTCCGCGACCCCAACGAGTACGCCAGCGCGATCGCCGCCGAGCTCGAGGGCATCGCGCACGCGCGCGTGGGCATCGGGCTGGCGGCCAGCGAGGCGCAGGCGCTCGGCTGGGCCGCCGGGCCCGTCGACGCGCTGCGCGGCGCTGCCGGCCTGCCGGGCGACCCCGCGGCCGAGCGCCTGCGCGCCAGCCCGTGGCTGACGCTCTTCCCCGCCGCGCTCGAGGACCCGGCCGACGCCGGCCAGCCCGACACGCGCCGGTTCCGCGACCCGGCCTGGGAGCTGCCCGCCGCCGAGCTGCCGGACTGGTGGCCGGACGCGAGCGGGCCGCTGGTCTACGTGACCTTCGGGTCGGTCGCCGGCGGGATGCCGATGGCCGGGCAGGTCTACCGCGCCGCGCTGGAGGCCGTCGGCGACCTGCCGGCCCGCGTCCTGCTGACCGTGGGCCACGGCGCCGACCTCGACGCGTTCGCCGGCGCGCCGCCCAACGTCCGCGTCGAGCGCTGGGTGCCCCAGCAGGACGTCCTGCGCCACGCCGCCGCGGTGGTCTGCCACGGCGGCTCGGGCTCCACGCTCGGCGCGCTGGCCGCGGGCGTGCCGCTGGTCGTCCTGCCGCTGTTCGCCGACCAGCCCGCCAACGCGGCCCGCGTCGCGGCGATCGGCGCCGGCGTGGCCGTGCCGCCCGACCCCGCTGCGATCCGCGAGGGCGTGCGCCGCGTGCTGGCCGACGACGGCCTGCGCGCCGGCGCCCTGCGGGTCAGCCAGGCGCTGCGCGGCCGGCCGACGGTCGCGGCGGCGATCGAGCAGCTCGAGGCGGCCGTGGCGCGCGCCTAGCCGGCGCGCGACGCGGCGTGCTCGCGCACCCGCTCGACGAACTGCGCGTGCAACCTGGTGTCCTCGCCCAGCTCGGGGTGGAAGGCGATGACCACCATGTTGCGCTGGCGGGCGGCGACCGGGTGGCCGTCGACCTCGGCGAGCACCTCGACGTCCTCGCCGGCCTCCTCGATCCACGGCGCGCGGATGAACACCGCGCGCACGGGCTCCTCGAGGTCGGGGAAGCGCAGATCGGCCTCGAAGGAGTGCAGCTGCCGGCCGAACGCGTTGCGCCGCGCGGTGATGTCCATCAGGCCGAGGTGCGCGCGGTCGAGCATGATCAGCCCCGCGCAGGTGCCCAGGACGGGCGTCCCGGCGCGCACGAGGTCGCCGAGCGGGCCGGCCAGCCCCTCGCGCTCGATGCCGAGCGTCATGGTGGTGGACTCGCCGCCCGGCAGGACCAGGCCGTCGAGGCCGAGCAGGTCGCCGGGCGTGCGGACCTCGCGCACCTCGGCGCCCAGCTCGCGCAGGACGCGCGCGTGCGCGGCGAAGCCGCCCTGCAGCGCGAGGACGCCGATGGTCGGCGTCACGCGGCTACCACCCGCGGTTGGCGAGGACCTGCGTGTCGTCGAGCTTGCGGGCCTCGAGCGACTGCATCGCCTCGCCCAGGCCCTCCGACGCGCGCGCGACGCGCTCGGCGTCGGCGAAGTGCGTGGTGGCCTCGACGATCGCCCGGGCGCGCTGCTCCGGGTTGGACGACTTGAAGATGCCCGAGCCGACGAACACGGACTCGGCGCCCAGCTGCATGACCAGCGAGGCGTCGGCCGGCGTGGCGATGCCGCCCGCGCAGAACAGCGGGACCGGCAGGCCGCCGGCGCGCGCGACGGAGCGCACGATGTCGTAGGGCGCCTGCAGCTCCTTGGCGGCGACGAACAGCTCGGCCTCGTCGAGCGTGCCGAGGCGGCGGATCTCGCCGGTGATCGAGCGCAGGTGGCGGACGGCCTCGACGATGTCGCCCGTGCCGGCCTCGCCCTTGGAGCGGATCATCGCCGCGCCCTCGCCGATGCGCCGCAGCGCCTCGCCGAGGTTCGTCGCGCCGCAGACGAACGGGATCTTGAAGGCCCACTTGTCGATGTGGTGGGCCTCGTCGGCGGGCGTGAGGACCTCGGACTCGTCGATGTAGTCCACCTCGAGCGCCTCGAGCACCTGGGCCTCGGCGAAGTGGCCGATGCGCGCCTTGGCCATCACCGGGATGGAGACGGCCTGCTGGATGCCCTTGATCATCGCCGGGTCGCTCATGCGCGCCACGCCGCCGTCGCGGCGGATGTCGGCGGGCACGCGCTCGAGCGCCATGACCGCGGAGGCACCGGCGTCCTCGGCGATCTTCGCCTGCTCGGCGTCGACGACGTCCATGATGACGCCGCCCTTGAGCATCTCGGCCAGACCGGCCTTGACCCGGAACGTTGCTTCGTCGCGCATCTGACGTCCCAGTGTAGACGCGCGGAGGGCCCGCCCTACTTCAGGCGGAAGGCTTTGATCCGATCGGCGTACTGGTCGGCATCGCGGCTGTACACCCCGTACGCCAGGGCCTGGATGATCGACAGCAGCGCGGTGTGCGAGCGGACGTAGGCCGGCGAGTTGCTCGAGTAGTAGAGGCGGATCTGCGCGAGCTTGGCGACCTCGGACAGCGTGGCGTCGGTGACGGCCAGCGTCTTGGCCTTGCGGTGGCGGGCGAGCTTGAGCGCGCGGACGACCAGCGGGTGCGGGCGGCCGGCGCCGAGGCCGATGACCAGCGTGCCCTCGTCGATGCGCCCGAGGCGGCTGAGCGCCTCCTGCGACGGCGACGCGACGATCTCCGCGCGCAGGTCCAGCAGCATGAGCAGGTGGCGCAGGTAGCTGGCGAAGAAGGCCATCTGGTCCGTGCCGCACACGAGGACGCGGTCGGCCGCGACGATCGCGTCGATCGCGGCCTCGACCTCCGAGCGCGAGACGCGCTTGGCCGTCTCCTCCACGTTGGCGTAGTCGGCGGCGATGGCCGTCTCGAACTCGTTCTGGTCCAGCGAGAACAGCGGCTCGGCGCCGCCGGCCTGGCCGTGGCCGGCCGAGACCTTGGGGCGGTACTC
>JACRMD010000278.1 GCA_016215085.1 Solirubrobacterales bacterium
GACGCGCTGCACCGTGCGCTCGGCGCCGCGGCGTGGGCGGACGCCGCCGTGCCGCCGCCCGCCGCCCCGCGCACCCTCGGTGGCGCCGCTGACGGGGGCGCCTCGCCCCCCGCCCGCACCCTCGTGGCGATGTCCGGCGGCGTCGACTCCGCGGTCGCGGCGCTGCTCTCCGAAGGCGAGGTCGTGGCGGTCACGCTCGAGCTCTGGCGCGATCCCGAGAACGACGCCGAGGCCTCCTGCTGCAGCGCGTCGGCCGTGCGGATGGCGCGCGCGGTGGCCCACCGGCTCGGCCTGCCGCACCTCACGCTCGACCTGCGCGAGCAGTTCGCCGACGGCGTCGTGCGCCCCTGGCTCGACGATCACGCCGCCGGCCTGACGCCGAACCCGTGCGTGCGCTGCAACGGCCACGTCCGCCTCGACGCGATGGTGCAGCTCGCCGACCGGCTCGGCGCCGCGACGCTGGCCACCGGCCACTACGCGCGGCGCACCGAGGACGGGCTGCTGCGGGCGGCGGCCGACCCGGCCAAGGACCAGACGTACATGCTCGCCGCGCTGTCGCGGGCGACGCTGGCGCGGCTGCGCTTCCCGCTGGGCGAGCTGACCAAGCCCGAGGTGCGCGCGCTGGCCCGCGAGCACGACCTGCCGGTGGCCGACAAGGCCGACTCGCAGGACCTCTGCTTCCTGGCCGGCACGGGCCGCGAGCGCTTCCTGGCCCGCCACGGCGGCCTGCGCGAGCGGCCCGGCGACGTCGTCGACCGCGGCGGCCGGGTGCTCGGCCGCCACCGCGGCGCGTTCCGCTACACGGTCGGCCAGCGGCGCGGGCTCGGCGTCCACGCGGCCCGGCCGCTGTACGTCGTCGCCACCGACGCGCGCGCCAACACCGTCACCGTCGGCCCGCGCGAGGAGCTGCTGACCGACCGGGTTCGAATCCGGGGGCTGCGGCTGCACGCCGACCCCGCGGAGGTCGACGCCGTGCGGCTGCGCTACCACGCGCCCGCGCTGCCGTGCCGCCTGGAGGACGGCGAGGTCGTCCTCGACGAGCCGTTCGCCGGCGCCGCACCCGGGCAGGCGGCGGTGCTGCTGCGCGGGGACGTCGTGGTCGGCTGCGCCACGATCGCGGCGGCGCGGCGCACCGGCTGAGCCCGGGCCCGACGTACACTCACGCGCGTGACCTCCGACGAGATCCGCGAGACGTACCTGTCGTACTTCGAGCAGCGCGACCACCGCCGCCGGCCGTCGGCGTCGCTGGTCCCCGCCACGTACGACCCGTCGGTGCTGCTCACGACCGCGGGCATGCACCCGCTCAAGCCCTACTTCATGGGGTTGGAGAAGCCGCCGCACCACCGGCTGACCAGCTGCCAGAAGTGCTTCCGCACGCCGGACATCGACAAGGTCGGCCTGACCACCCGGCACCTCACGTTCTTCGAGATGCTCGGCAACTTCTCGATCGGCGACTACTTCAAGGAGGGCGCCGTCGAGTTCGCGTGGGAGCTGTCGCTGGAGGGCTTCGGCTTCAAGCCGGAGGACATCTGGATCACGGTCTTCGAGGGCGACGACGACCTCGGGCTCGGCCCCGACGAGGAGGCCATCGCGGCGTGGGAGGCGGTCGGCGTGCCGCGCTCGCGCATCGTGCTCTGCCCGCGCTCGGAGAACTTCTGGCAGGCGTGCCCGACCGGCCCGTGCGGCCCGTGCTCGGAGCTCTACCTCGACCGCGGCCTGCAGTGGGGCGAGGAGTCCGACCTGCCCGGCGGCGAGAACGAGCGCTTCCTGGAGTACTGGAACCTCGTCTTCATGCAGTTCAACCAGGACCCGGTCGGGACGCTCACGCCGCTGCCGGCGCAGAACATCGACACAGGCCTGGGCCTCAACCGCATGGCGCTCATCCAGCAGGGCGTCGACTCGATCTTCGACACCGACCAGTTCGTGCCGCTCATGGAGCTCGGCCGGTCGCTGGCCACGCAGGAGGTCGACGAGCGCGCGCTGCGCATCCTGGCCGACCACACGCGCGGCATGACCTTCCTGATCGCCGACGGCGTCGTGCCCTCCAACGAGGACCGCGGCTACGTCCTGCGCCGGCTCATGCGCCGCGCGATCCAGCAGGGGCACCGGCTCGGCTTCGAGGGCGAGTTCCTGCCCAAGTACGTCGAGGTCGTCCGCGAGACGATGGGCGCGGGGTACCCGGAGCTCGAGCGCGAGAAGGACACCATCCTGCGGTGGGTCACCGCGGAGGAGCAGGGCTTCGGCCGCACGCTGGACACCGGCCTGTCGATGCTCGACGACCTGCTCGCGCGCGGCGAGGTCTCCGGCGAGGACGCGTTCCGGCTCCATGACACCTACGGCTTCCCGATCGACCTCACGGTCGAGATCGCCGGCGAGCGCGACGTGCCGGTCGACATCGCGGGCTTCGACGCGCTCATGGAGGAGCAGCGGATCCGCTCGTCGGCGGCCGCGGG
Source organism: Solirubrobacterales bacterium (assembly GCA_016215085.1). Classification (GTDB taxonomy): domain Bacteria; phylum Actinomycetota; class Thermoleophilia; order Solirubrobacterales; family Solirubrobacteraceae; genus Baekduia. The sequence goes on from JACRMD010000278.1 coordinate 2,454, forward strand.
GCGGACGGTCGACGTCTCCTACCGGATCCAGGGCGCCGAGCCGACGGTCTTCACCGGCTACGACCACCTCGAGGAGCGCACCACCGTCAGCGCGGTCGAGGAGCAGGCGGGCCGCGTGCTCGTCAAGCTCGCGGCGTCGCCGTTCTACGCGCAGGGTGGCGGCCAGGTCTACGACACCGGCACGATCGAGTGCGAGGACGGCGACTGCCACGCGACGGTGGCGGAGGTCGTGCGGGTCGGCGACGACCAGACGATCGTCGTCGAGCCGGGCGCGGGCGCGCTGAAGCCGGGCGAGCGGGTCGTCGCGCGGGTGGACCGCGCGGCGCGCACCGCGACGGCGGCCAACCACACCGCGACGCACCTGCTGCACGCGGCGCTGCGCGAGCGCCTGGGCACGCACGTGCGCCAGGCGGGCTCCTACGTCGGGCCCGACAAGCTGCGCTTCGACTTCACCCACGGGCAGCGGCTCTCGCCCGAGGAGGTCAAGGACGTCGAGGACCGCGTGAACGAGTGGATCCTGCGCAACGACCCGGTGGCGCCGGTGACCACGACGCTGGTGGAGGCGCAGGAGCGCGGCGCGATGGCGCTGTTCGGCGAGAAGTACGGCGACGTCGTGCGCATGGTCGAGATCGGCGACGGCTCGTACTCGCGCGAGCTCTGCGGCGGCACGCACGTGCGCTCGACCGCGGAGATCGGCGTCTTCAAGATCGTCTCCGAGGGCTCCAGCGCGTCCAACGTGCGGCGCATCGAGGCGGTCACAGGCCCCGAGGCGGTCGTGCTGCTGCGCAACCACGACGCGCTGATCCGCGAGGCGGCGCACCTGGCGCGCACGTCGCCCGAGCACCTGCCCGAGAAGGTCGCCCAGCTCGTCGCCGATGCGAAGAAGGCGGCGAAGGCGACCCCGACGACCGAGGTCGACCACGCGGCGCTGCTCGGCGAGGCGGTCCAGGTCGACGGCGCGCGCATGCTCACCGCGGCCGTCGACGGCGCGGACAACAAGTCGCTGCTCGACCTCGTCGACCGGCTCAAGAACCAGCTCGGCGACAGCGCGATCGTGCTCGGCTCGCGGCTGGAGAACCGCGTCGCGCTGGTGGCGGCGGTCTCGCCGGCGCTCGTGGAGCGCGGCGTGAAGGCGGGCGAGCTCGTGAAGGTCGCGGCCCAGGTCGTCGGCGGTGGCGGCGGCGGGCGCGACACGATGGCGCAGGCCGGCGGCCGCGACCCCGAGAAGCTCGACGACGCGCTCGCCGCGGCGCGCGACGTGATCACGCGTGCGCTGACCACGTCGTGACCGCCTCGGCGCACGGCGCCAGCCCCCACGTGACCGGTCCGGCGCACGGCGCCGGCCGCTCGCCGAGCCCCCACCTGACCGGTCCGGCGCACGGCGCCGGCCGCTCGCCGAGCCCCCACGTGACCGCTTCCGGGCGGCCCAACCACTAGCCTCGTGCGGGTGCTGGCGCTGGACTACGGCTCCGCCCGGTGCGGCTGTGCGCTGAGCGACCCCACCGGCACGCTCGCGACGCCCATCGACGCCATCGAGCGACCGGGGACCCGCAAGGGCCTCGCACGCGTCGCCGACCTCGTGCGCGAGCGCGAGGTCTCGCGCGTGGTCGTCGGGCTCCCGCTCGGCCTCGGCGGCCACGACACCGACCAGACGCGCGAGACGCGCGAGTGGGCCGACAAGCTCGCCGACCGCGTGCGCCCGGTGCCGGTCGAGCTCTACGACGAGCGCTTCACGACGGCGATCGCGTCGCGCTCCGGCGGCGACCGCACGAGCGAGGACTCGCGCGCCGCCGCCGTGCTGCTCGAGGACTGGCTCGCGATCCACGGGGGCACCGCGTGAGCCCGCTGTTCGGCGGCAAGGGCCCGTCGAGCGCCGAGCGCAGCGCGGCGGAGCGCGAGGCCGCGCGCCTGGAGCGCGAGCGCCGCCGCGCCGCCCGCGAGGGCCGCGACGTCCCC
>JACRMD010000279.1 GCA_016215085.1 Solirubrobacterales bacterium
CGAGCCCACGCCCGTGGGCGAGCGCCTGTGGGGCCAGGAGGTCTCCGCGCAGCTCGAGGTCGAGCGCAACTGGGCGGCGGTGCAGGAGTGGGCCGGCGAGGTGCTCGTCGCGCGCGGCGTGGACCGCATCAGCGCCGAGGAGCTCACGGTGCCGCCGGGCATGGACGAGCTGTTCAGCCTGCTGCAGCTCAAGCGCCACCACGAGTCCGGCGAGTTCGACTGCGTCGTGGTCGACTGCGCGCCGACCGGCGAGACGCTGCGGCTGCTGTCGTTCCCCGACGTCGCGCGCTGGTGGCTGGAGAAGGTCTTCCCCGTCCAGGGCCGGCTGCTGGACGCCGCGCGGCCCCTGGCGCGCGCGATGCTCGACGTCGCGCTGCCCGGCGAGGAGGTCTTCGACGACGTCCAGCGCCTCGTGCGCAACCTCATCGCGATGAACGAGATCCTCCGCGACCACGAGCAGGTCTCGATCCGGCTCGTGATGACCCCCGACCGGATGGTCGTCGACGAGGCGCGGCGGACGTTCACCTACCTCAACCTGTACGGGTTCCTCACCGACGCGGTCGTCGTCAACCGCGTGTTCCCCGACGACGTCGGCGCCTACTTCGGCGCCTGGCGCGCGCGGCACGCGGAGGCGCTGCAGGCGGTGCGCGAGGCCTTCGCGCCGGTGCCGCTCCTGCAGGCGCCGTTCTTCGCCGAGGAGGTCGTCGGCGGCGCGATGCTCGACCGGCTGGGCGAGGCGCTGTTCGCGGGCGACGAGGCCGAGGCGCTGCTGCACCGGTCGGTGTCCGAGCGGCTCGAGGTCGGCCGCGACGCGGCGACCCTGCGCCTGGACCTCCCGTTCGCCGACAAGGGCGAGATCTCGCTCAAGCGCCTCGGCCAGGAGCTGATCGTGCGCGTGGACGGCCACAAGCGCACGCTGATGCTCCCGCCCGCCCTCGACGACTACCAGCCCACCGGCGCGGCCTACGCCGACGGCGCGCTGACGGTGAGCTTCGACCGTGGCTGAGACCGTGGGCGACCCCCTCGACCACCTCCGCGACCAGCTGCGCGCCACCCAGGACGCGGCCGAGCGCCTGGCGCGCGAGGTGCCGCCGCAGGGCTGGGCCTCGCCCGCCGACCGCGAGGCCACCGCGCAGGAGGTGCAGGCGCTCGTCGCGCTGCTGCAGGCGCTGCGCGACGTCGTGCCGCCCGAGCTGTGGGACCAGGTCCGCGAGGTCGTCCGTCAGCTGCTCCTGCTGCTGCGGGCGATCCTGGACTACGTCGTGGACCGGCTCGACGCGCCGGCGTCCGCGCCCCGGCGCGAGCCGCCGCCGGTCGAGGACATCCCCATCGCGTGACGTAGCATCGTCGCTGGATGATCCACCGCCTGCGGCGCGCGTTCACGAACCTCCGGCCCGAGCAGCGGCTCGCGGCCGCCACCGCGGCGGCGCTCTTCTTCACCATGTTCCTGCCCTGGTACTCCACCAGCGGGATCGAGAAGGGCAAGTCGGTGTCGAACACGCTGACCGCGTTCGGCGCCTTCTCCTTCGTGGAGGCGGCGGTGCTGCTCGTGGCCGTCGGCGTGCTCGTCCTGCTCTTCCACCGCGCCGAGGGCCGGTCGTTCCACCTGCCCGGCGGCGACGGCGTCGTGATCATGGCCGGCGGCGCCTGGGCCGCGCTGCTGACCTTCTACCGGACGCTCGACAAGCCCGATCCGCCCGCGAACCAGATCGTCGGCGTCGAGTGGGGGATCTTCGTGGCCATCCTCGCCGGGCTCGCGCTCGCCTACGCGGGCAACCGGCTGCGCGCCGCGCACCTCGTCGAGCCGCCGCTGCCGGGCGAGGAGCCCACGCGCCGCGTCCCCCGCCCCGGGCCGCCCGGGCCGCCTGGGCCGCCGCGCGACCCGCGCTCGCCCCGGGTCAGCCGCGGCCCGCTGCCCGACCCGCACGCGGCCGAGACCGAGGTCGCGCCGCCGGGCGGGCGGCAGCTCTCGTTCGACGACCAGGACTAGAGGTTGCGCACCCAGCGGGCGAGCTGCCCGTCGCGCGCGTAGCCGACGGCGGCCCACAGCGCGGTCGCCTCGGCCTCCTCGTCGGCGACCAGCGCGCTGACCCGCCGCGCGCCCTTGGCCCGCAGCGCCTCGTGGCCCGCGTCGACCAGCGCGCGGGCGATGCCGCGCCGCCGCGCCTCGGGCAGCACGGCGAGCCGGTACATGTTGCCGCGCCAGCCGTCCCAGGCGGCGACGAGCGCGCCGGCGATCCGGCCATCCTCTTCCGCCACCAGCAGCGCGCCGAGGTCGATGAGCCGCTCGGCGTCCTCGGCGCGGTCCTCGGTCACCGCGACGGGGCTGCGCGCCGCGTTCCAGAGGGCGAGCACGCCGGGGACGTCGGCGGGACGGGCGAGGCGCACGGGCACGGGCACGCGCGCATCCTGCCGGACGGCGCCGTTTTGCCGTCGGCACGCAGTGGGGACCCCTTGGGCGACACCCCACCCCCAGCGGAGGAGATCGCAACGATGTTCGGACGACGCCGTCACGTGGACGACGACGGCGACGTGGTGGTGCACCACGGGCCGTCGCTCGCCAAGGGCCCCGCGTTGCTCGTGGGCTCGATCCTCGTGGCCTTCGGGCTCACGGGCCTGCTCAAGAACGCCGACTTCCCGGCGTTCTCGTCGGCCTTCCCGGACGGGACCGCCAACGGCTCGAGCTGGCTCGGCTTCGAGGTCAACGGCTGGACCTGCTTCTTCACCATCACCGCCGGTGCGCTGCTGCTCTTCGGGGCCGCCCAGCACCACCTCGCCAAGACCATGTCGCTGCTCGTCGGGCTCGCGCTCGGCGCCTGCGCCGTCCTGTCGCTGATCGACGGCCAGGACGTGCTCGGCCTCGCCGCCGCCAACGGGCTGACCAAGCTCGGCTGGGCGATCGCCGCCGGCGTCCTGCTGCTCAACGTGTTCATGCCGCGCGTCAAGCGCCGCGAGCACGTGGGCACGGCCACCGTCGCCGGCGACGACGTGCGCACGCACCGCCGCGGCCGCTTCGCGCGCGACCGCGACGGCGACCGCGTCCCCGACGCCGTCGACCGCCACGACGACCGCACCATGGTCGCCCCGGGCGCCGCGGTGCCCTCCGAGCACCGCACGACGGGCGGCCCGGCGCGCGACCTCGACC
>JACRMD010000280.1 GCA_016215085.1 Solirubrobacterales bacterium
CACCGTCGGCACGCTGGCGACGATGTTCCTGGGCATCGGCCTGGCCGCCTGGGCGCAGGTCGCCATCAAGAAGCGCATGGGCGCGATGGCGCACGTCGCGCGCAGCATCTCCGACGGCCAGCTCGAGCTCGGCGTCCGCTTCAAGGCCCACCCGTACGACCCGCCCGGGCGCGCCGGCCTGGCCTTCGCGCGGCTGGTCACCGAGATGCGCGAGGTGGCCGCCCACGCGGACCGCATCGCCGCCGGCGACCTGTCGCGCGACCTGGAGCCGCGCTCCGAGCGCGACGAGCTCCGCCAGGCGCTCGCCCGCATGACCGAGGGGCTGCGCCAGATGGTGGGCGAGGTCTCCCAGGCCGCCGACCGCGTGTCGGAGGCCTCCGGCCGCGTGGCCGAGGAGGCCGGCGAGTCCCGGCGCGCCGCCACCGAGATCGCCCGCGCGGTCGAGGAGGTCGCCCACGGCGCGGAGCGCCAGGTGCGCTCGGTCGAGGCCGTCCGCGCGCTGTCGGGCGAGGTCTCCGCCGCCACGCAGGAGTCGGCCGCCGGCGCCCGCGAGGCCGCCGAGGAGGCCGGCCGGGCACGCGCGCTGGCCGAGGACGGCGCCGGCGCGGTGACCGCGGCGACCGAGGCGATGGCCCAGGTCCGCGGCGCCTCCGACGAGGTCACGCGGACGATCCAGGCCCTCGGCGAGCGCTCGACGCGCATCGGCTCGATGGTCGACACGATCGGCGGCATCGCCGACCAGACCAACCTCCTGGCCCTCAACGCGGCGATCGAGGCCGCCCGCGCCGGCGAGCACGGCCGCGGCTTCGCGGTCGTCGCCGAGGAGGTCCGCACCCTCGCCGAGGAGAGCCGCCAGGCCGCCCGCGAGATCGCCGGCCTCGTCGCCGAGATCCGCGGCGAGACCGACCGCGCGGTCAAGGTCGTCGTCGACGGCGCGGCGCGCACGCAGGAGGGCGTCGCGACGGTCGAAGCGGCCCGCGAGGCGTTCGCGGCGATCGGCTCCGCCGTTGAGGTGACGAGCTCGCGCGTGGCGGAGATCGCCGCCGCGGTCGAGGGCATCGCGTCGTCGTCGGCGCGCATGACCGAGGACGTCGCCGAGGTCGCGGCCGTCGCCGAGCAGTCCTCGGCGGCCGGCGAGCAGGTGGCGGCCTCGACCCAGCAGGCGACGGCGTCGACGCAGCAGATCGCGTCCAGCGCCGAGGAGCTGTCGGCGAGCGCGCGCGAGCTGCGCGACCTCGCAGCGCGGTTCACGCTCGGCTGAGCAGCTGCCGCAGGCGCCGCGCGTTTCGCGGCGCGAACACCTCCCAGTCGTTGTTGAAGTAGGCGAAGACCGTGGCCTCGGTGGCGAGGTCGCGCAGCCGCGCCGCCCACTCGCGCAGCTCGGTCTCGCTGTAGTTGCCGCGCCGGCCGCGGTGGCCGTAGTGGAAGCGGACGATCGTGAAGTCCGTGGTCAGCTCGTGGGTCTGGAACGGCCGCTCGGGGCGGTCGCCGATCGCCAGCGCGACGTCGTGGGCGCGCAGCAGGTCCATCACCTCGGGGACGAACCAGCTCGGGTGGCGGAACTCGAACGCGTGGCGCTCGCCGTGCTCGGTGGGCAGGTGCTCGAGCGCGTGGGCCAGCCGATCGTCGTTGCGGTGGAAGCTCCCGGGCAGCTGCCAGAGGATCGGGCCGCGGCGCGGGTCGAGGATCAGCGGGTCCAGCCGCTCCCACAGGTTGCGGACGCCCTGGTCCATGTCGGTCAGCCGCTTCATGTGCGTGAGGTAGCGGCTCGACTTGATGGTGAACGTGAAGTCCGGCGGCATGCGCCTCGTCCACGCCTCGACGACCTCGCGCCTGGGGAGCCGGTAGAAGGTGTTGTTGAGCTCGACGGTGTCGAAGACCGACGCGTAGTGCTCGAGCCAGAGCCGCTGCGGGCAGCGCTCGGGGTAGAAGTCGCCGGCCCAGCTGCGGTAGATCCAGCCGGAGCAGCCGATGCGGATCGGAGGCATCGGGACGGAGGGGTACCCTGCCGGCATGCCGGTCGCGCTCGACCTCCCGGGGCCCTCCCGACGCATCCGCGTCGAGCCGCTGCGGCTGCCCGAGCCCGCGGCGCCGCCGGCGCCCCGCGAGGAGCCCGAGCGCGTGGCCGACCCGGCGCCGCCCGCCGTCCCGGAGCGCGAGCCCGCGCCGGCGTGACCGGCGCTCCCGACTTCGTCGAGCCCGTCCTGGGCTACCGCGCCTGGCACGTCGACGACGACGGCCTGCTGCGGCCGTGGACGTTCACGGCGCTGCCGTGGGCGCCCGGCGTCAACACCGCCGTCTGCGCGCGCGACAAGCGCCACGCGCCCCCGGTCGCCGACTGCATGTGCGGGCTCTACGCGCTCAGCGAGCCCGGCGACCGCCGCCTGCACCTGCAGGGCGACCAGGCGGTCGGCGCGGTCGCGGCGTGGGGCGAGCTGGAGGTCCACCGCACAGGCTTCCGCGCCGAGCACGCCTGCGTCGTGGCGCTGGCGCTGCCCGAGAAGCCGCTCGACGAGCACCGCGAGCGGCTCGCGCGCGCCGCCGCCCGCTACGGCGTCCCGCTCGTGCCGGCGTCGCTGCTCAGCGCCGAGGCTCAGCGCCACGGCGCCCCGCTGCCCGCGGACCTGTGGGGTCCCGCGTGGCCCGCCGTCCGGCCGGCGACCTCGGTGGGCTCGCGCGTGCCGGAGGTCGAGCCCGGCTCGTTCGCGGGCGCGGCGCGCGGGATCGCGATGGACGCGCACGTCTGGGTGGAGACCGGCCTGGGCGCCGTCGTGGTGGGCGCGACCGCGCCGGTCGCCGCGCACGCCGCGGTGCCCCCGCTCGCGGCGCGCTTCACGCCGCCGCCCGCGGCCGCCGACCCCGGGCCCTTCGCCCTGCCGCACCCCGGCGAGGTCGTCGCGGCCGGCGACCGCCTCGTCGCGCTCGCGCCCGACCTCGCGCTGCACGCGCCGGTCTCGGGCCGCATCCTCGCGGTCAACCCCAAGCTCGCCGCCGACCCGTCGCTGCTGGCCCGCGACCCCGAGGGCGCCGGCTGGCTCGTGCGCCTGGCGCCGTCGGCGTGGGAGCGCGAGGCGCCGTCCGTCACCTGGGGCCCGGCGGCCAGCCGCCACTACGCCGCCTGCCTGGCCCGCGACGCCGAGGTCCGCGGCGACCCGTTCGCCGACGCGCGCGTGTCGCGCCTGCGGGCGGTCCCGCCGGTGCGCAGCGCGCGCGACGTCCTGCGCGCGCTGCAGGCCGAGCGCGCCGCACCGCGGTTCGCCGACGCCGCCGCGGTGCACACCGAGCTCGGCGGGCGCCTGCGCGACGCGCTGGCCGCCGACCCCGACCTGCGCGCGGCGCTCGGCCGCCTCGACGCGGTCGTCGCCTTCACGCTGCGCGTGCCCGCCGCGGCGCTCGTCCTCGACCTCCGCGACGGCGGGGCGCGGCTGGCGCCGGAGTCCACCGACGCCGACCTCGTGCTCTCGTGCACGGCCGAGGACGCCTACCGCTGGTTCACCGGGTCGCTGGACGCGGCGGCGGCCGTGCGCTCGGGCGAGCTACGGTCCTCCGCGGAGCTGGCGCGTACGCTCCGGACGCTGGCGGTGCTCAAGCACCTGCGCATCGACGCGTGGACGCCCGCGCCCACCTGGGCGCGGTAGGCGCGGGCGCCCGGCCGCCGGTCACCTGTGGCCGCTGTGGGCGCCCTTGCCGCCCAGGTGGTCCTGCATCTCGCCGATCTCGCGCTCCTGCGCGTCGATGATCCGCTCGGCGAGGTCGCGCAGCTCCCCGTCGCCGCCCTTGTCGAGCTCGGCCTTGGCCATGGCGATCGCGCCCTCGTGGTGGGGGATCATCATCTTCAGGAACGCCGCGTCGAACGACGCGGCGTGCTCGAGCATGGCCGGGTCGTCGTCCATGCCCATGTCGTGCGCGGCGACGCCGAGGTCGCCCTTGGGCACGCCGCCGGACGCGAGCGCCCGCTCGCGCGCCTTCAGCGTCGCGATCTCCGCGCGCTGGGCCGTGATGATGTCCTTGGCCAGGTCGCGCACGAAGTCGCTCTCGGCGCGCCTGGTCGCGATCTGGGCCATCTCGACGGCGGACTCGTGGTGGGGCACCATCGCGGTCGCGAAGGCGCGGTCGGCGCCGGTGGGGTCCTTGTGCTCGGGGATGCCGAAGAGGATCACGCCGGGCACGCCGAGCTCGGCGGCCTCGAGCGCGCTCTCCACCGCGACGTCGACGGAGACGTTGTGCACCCCGGGCATC
>JACRMD010000281.1 GCA_016215085.1 Solirubrobacterales bacterium
ACGCCGACGCCGCCGAGCCAGCCGGCGAACGTGGGCGCCTGCAGGCGCGGGTGGCGCAGCTGCGTGTGCGTCAGCGACGGGTAGAAGGTGTGCAGCGTCCCGACGATCGCGGTGCCGAACCAGCCGCCGACGTTGAGCGTGATGTGGGCGCCGAGGATGCTGCCGCCGGCGAACCACGTGCCGCGCGCCATCAGCGCGCCCAGGACGGCGCCCACCGCGAGGCAGCCCGCGCTGGCGAGGTACCAGCGCACCGCCCAGTGGGCGGTCTGCAGCGACCGCCGCACGAGCCGTCGCAGCGCGACCGCGAAGAGGACCAGTCCGGCCAGCAGCAGCGCCGCGCCGGCGTCGGTGAGCCGCTCGGCGCCGCGGACCACGCCGGCGGCCACCAGCAGCGTGCCGGCGTTCCACGTCGCCAGCTGCGCGCGGACCATCCGCGGGCCGGTGGGCGTCGTCATCAGGAACGCGGTGGCGAAGAACTGCCCCGCGCCGAGCACCATGAGCGAGACCGCGCCGACGAACGCCAGGTGCAGCGCCAGCCAGTGGGCGTGCGGGTCGTCGCCCACCGCCGACCACACGCCCGCGGCCGCCGCGCCGGCGAGGTAGGCGACGGCGAAGCCCAGGAAGCGGACGAGGACGTCGCTGGGCCGCGACCCGGCGGGCAGCGGCCGGCGCGGGCAGCGGCCTGCGGGGCGGACGGCCGGCGGTGCGTCGCTCACGCGTCGTCGCGCAGCACGAACGACGAGCCGCAGCCGCAGCCCGCGATCGCGTTGGGGTTGTCGACCACGAAGCCCGAGCGGCCGGGCGCGTCGACGAAGTCGATGCTCGAGCCGTCGACGTAGCGCACGCTGTCGTCGCCGACGAGCAGCCGCAGGCCGTCGTGCTCGACGACGCGGTCGCCCTCGGCGGCCACGTCGAGCGCCAGGTGGTACTGGAAGCCCGAGCAGCCGCCGTGCACGACGCCCACGCGCAGCCCGGCCTCGGCGGGGAACGCCTGCTGCGCGGCGACGACCTCGCGCAGCTTGTCGGCGGCGGGCGGAGTGAGCGTGACGAGGGCAGCGTCGAGCGACATGGCGGCCAGGGTGGCGTCCGGGGCTCGGGCGGGCATCGGGGCCGCGCCGCGGGGCGGCTCCGTAGTTCGCCGCACCGGCGTCATCGCCGGAAGTAGGCCGCGTTGCGCTCGATGAAGAGCTGCTCGGCCTCGTCGAAGCCGGGCTCGTCGGGCGTGGGGTGGATGCAGTCCACCGGGCAGACCTCGACGCACGAGGTGTCCTTGGTGGCGATGCAGGGCTCGTTGATGACGTAGGTCATGGTCCTCCCGGGCGTCGGAGTTTTCACACGATGCTTGGGAAAACTACCACCAGCGCCCTCGCCCGGCACGGCGAGGCCGGCCCCTACCGGCGGTTGAGCTCGTCGACC
>JACRMD010000198.1 GCA_016215085.1 Solirubrobacterales bacterium
CGAGTTCGTCGGCTTCGACCTGACGCGCACCGACGTCGCCGAGGCGCGCGACGAGCTGCCCGTCGACGCCGCGGCCGGCGCCTACCTGGGCGATGTGTACGGGTTCGCGTTCTCGGTGCTCGAGGAGCTGCGCGCCGAGGCGCCGCCCGAGCTCGAGCCGAGCCTCGTCGCGCTGTGGCCCGAGCACTTCGACGTCGCGGTCGAACTGGGCCGCGACGACCTCGGCCGGCGCGCCGCGTTCGGCGTCTCGCCGGGCGACGCCACGCACCCCGAGCCCTACGTGTACGTGTCGCCCTGGAGCAGCCCCGGCTTCGACGAGCTGCCCTGGCGCGACGTGCTCGCGGCACCGGACCAGCGCGCGGCGGCTCTCAGCTTCCTCCGCGCACGCCTGCCCTAGTCTTCCGCGCTCCATGCGAGCACTGGTCACCGGCGGCGCCGGCTTCATCGGATCCAACCTGGTCGACGCCCTCCTGGACGAGGGCGCCGAGGTCGCGGTCGTCGACACCCTCGTCACGGGGCGGCGCGTGAACCTCGAGAGCGCGCTCGGGCGCGGGGCCACGCTGCACGAGGTCGACATCACCGACCGCGACGGCGTCGAGGCGGTCGTCGCCGACTTCGCGCCCGAGGTGGTATTCCACCTCGCCGCGCAGATCGACGTGCGCAAGTCGATCGAGGACCCGGCGTTCGACGCCACCGTGAACGTCGCCGGCACCATCAACGTGCTCGAGGCGGCGCGCAGGTCCGGCGTCGGGCGCGTGGTGAACACCTCGACGGGCGGCGCGATCTACGGCGACGCGAGCCGGATCCCGACGCCCGAGGACGAGGAGCCCAAGCCGATGGCCGCCTACGGCCAGAGCAAGTTCTGCGCCGAGCGCTACCTCGGCTGGGAGCACCGCCTCTACGGCCTCAGCTGCGTGACGCTGCGGCTGGGCAACGTGTTCGGGCCGCGCCAGGACCCGCTGGGCGAGGCCGGCGTCATCGCGATCTTCTGCGGCCGGCTGCGCACCGGCGAGCGGCCGACGATCTACGGCGACGGCACCGCCACGCGCGACTACGTGTTCGTCGGCGACGTCGTGCGCGCGCAGCTGGCGGCCGGCAAGGCCGAGGTCGTCGGGGAGATCAACGTCGGCACCGGCGTGGAGACCAGCGTCAACGACATCGTCGCGGCGATGAAGGAGCTCGAGCCGGAGGCGGCAGCGAGCTTCGAGCCCGTCTACGAGCCGGCCCGCCTCGGCGAGCTGGAGCGCTAGTGCCTGGACATCGGCCGCGCCCGCGACGAGCTCGGCTACGTGCCCCAGACGTCGCTGCGCGACGGGCTGCGCGCGACGCTCGACGCCACGCCGTAGTCCGCCCCCGGACGCGGCGACGGCCCGCCTCTCGGCGGGCCGCGCACGTCTCGACGTTCGGGTGTGGCGCTACGCGGTCGCGCTGTGGGGCGCGACCTCGACCGGGCGGGGCGCCCGCTCGTCCGCGGCGGCCGCGGCCTCCTGCGGGGTCGGGACCGCCGACGGCGTCGGGTTGGCCTCGGCGCCGGGGTCGGCCGGCGGGGCCTCGCCGCCGCCGGTCAGCTTCTTGGCGAGCACGGCGCCGCCCGCGGGCGCACCCGCGGCGACGGGCGGCTTGCGCAGCTTGGCGAGCACCGTCGCGGCGACGCCGGCCTTGGCCAGCTTCCCGCCGCGCTTGGCGGCGCCGAAGGCGATCAGGCCCTTGGCGCCCTTGCGGCCCGCGCCCACGGCGACCTTCGCCTTGGCGGCCTGCTTCCCGGCCTTGCCGGCGGCGCGCAGCGCCCGCTGCTTCTTCGACTTGCGTCTGGTGAGGCTGGGCATGTCTAGGCGCTACCCAGCCCCAGCAGGCGCAAACGAGCGGGCGGGCTACACCACCGGCGTGGGCGGGACCGGCGGCACCTCGTTGCGGCGCTTGTCGTCGCGCTGCTTCTTGGCCGCCGCGGCGCCCGCGGCCAGGCCGCCGAGGGCCAGCAGGGACTTGCCCTTCGGGATCTTGGCGAGCATGGTCGCCGCGATGCCGCCCTTGGCCGCCCTCTTGGCCGTGCGCTTGAACGGGGAGCGGCTCGGCTGCGGCTGGGAGCGGCCGAAGCGGGCGCGCGCGGGAGGCGTCGGGGTGCCCCGCGAGAAGCGCGACTGGCGCGCGGGGGCGGAGCGGTGGGTGCGGCTTGTGGTGGGCATGGCGCGGCGCTCCCCGCCGCGCCGACGCACCGAAACCGCGGGCGTCAGCGGGCGGTCGGCACGCGGTCGCGCAGCCAGTCGACCGTCTGCGACACGCCGGTGCGCACGTCGATCTGCGCCTCCCAGCCGAGCAGCCGCCTGGCCTTCTCGACGCTCGGCCAGCGCCGCACGACGTCGACCGGGTAGGTCGGCAGGTGCTCGAGCGCGAACGCCTCGGGGTCGCGGCCGCAGGCCTCCCAGATGACGCGGGCGATCTCCGCGACGGTCATCTCCTCCGCCGCCGAGACGTTGAAGTCCTCGCGCAGGCCCTTCGGCGACGCCATCGCGGTCACGATGCCGTCGGCGATGTCGTCGATGTGGGTGAGCGTCCGCGTCTGGGTGCCGTCGCCGAAGATCGGCAGCGGCGCGCCCTCGGGCAGCGCCAGGCACTTCTTGATGACGTCGGGGACCATGTGCGCGATGCCCGGCTCGTCCTCGGGCATCTCGCCCGGCCCGTAGGCGTTGAACGGGCGGCAGATGGTGTACGGGAACCCGTGCTCGTCGTCGGCGGCGCGGACGTAGACCTCGCCGGTGAGCTTGGAGAACCCGTACGCGCTCTGCGGGATCGGCGTGTGGTCGATGTGCTCCTCGGTCGTCGGGAACTCCGTGGCCCGCTCGAAGACCATCGAGCTCGACACGTACACGAACCGCTCGACGCTGTGGTCCAGCGCAGCGCGGATGACCGAGTTGTAGAGCGAGTTGTTCACCTCGGTCAGCGTGTGCGGCAGCTTGTGGAAGTTGCCGATGCCGCCGACGATCGCCGCGAGGTGGATGACGTGCGAGCAGCCCTGCGTCGCGCGGCGCGCCTCGCCGAGGTCGCGCAGGTCGCCGCGGTGGACCTCGCAGCCCTCGCGCATCCACTGCGGGGCCTCGCGCTGGTCGCTGACGCGGACCTCGAAGGAGGGGTCGCGCAGCAGCCGGCGCACGACCGCGGCGCCGATGGTGCCGGCGCCGCCGGTGACCAGGACGCGGCTCACCACGTCAGGTCCCTCCGGGACCGGCGCCTGGGGGTGAGGGCCACGCAGGGCCTCACGCCGCCACCTCCACGAGGCCCTCGCCGGCGTCGCGCTCGTAGCGGCGCTCGCAGGCCGGGCACACGAGGTCGTCGCCCAGCCGCTCGCCGCAGGTGCACGCCCAGCCGATCTGCCGCGCCGGGTTGCCGACGACGACCGCGTGGGCGGGGACGTCCCTCGTGACGACGGTGCCGGCGCCGACGAACGCGTTGCGGCCGACGTCGACCCCACAGACCACCGTCGCGTTCGCGCCGATCGTCGCGCCGCTGCGGACGGTCGTCCCCAGGAACTCCTCCGGGCCCTTCTTGACCGCGGCGCGCGGGCGGAAGTCGTTGGTGAACACCGCGTTGGGGCCCAGGAACACGTCGTCCTCGACGACGACCTTGTCCCAGACCAGGACGTTGTTCTTGACCGTCACGCGGTCGCCGAGCACGGCGCCCGACTCGACGAACGCGCCGTCGCAGACGTTGCAGCCGCTGCCGATGCGCGCCCCGGGCATGACGTGGGCGAACGCCCAGACCCGCGTGCCGTCGCCGACCTCGTCGCTCTCGCAGAGCCCGCGCTCGTGGACGAAGACGCTCACGACGTCGCCCCCTGCAGGGGCCGGCGCCCGTTGGTGAGGGCCACGCAGGGCCTCACGCCGCCGGCCTCGCCAGCGCGAGCAGCTCGTCGGCGTGGGCGAAGACCTGCGCGGCGCCCCAGCAGTTCCACGGGTCGACGACCAGCGCGTCGCGCCTGGCGCCCTCGACCACGAGCCGCAGCGCGTCGCGCGTGCAGAACTCGGGGTGGTTGGTGGCGATGACCACCGCGTCGGCGTCGAGCACTGCGTCCTCCAGAGACTGCGTCGGGGTGTCGACGTGCGGGTCGTGGACCGCGACGTCGGCCAGCTCGCGCTCGAGCAGGCGGATGAGCTTGTGGGACAGCGAGTCGCGCTCGTCGTCGGTGCCCGCCTTGAACGCCAGGCCGAGCACGGCGACCTTCCGGCCGCTCAGCGAGCCGAGCCGGCGCGTCAGGCCCTGCACGAGGAACAGCGGGACGCCCTCGTTGACCCGCGAGACGGCCAGCAGCATCCCCGGCGCGTTGGAGCGCTCCTCGGAGAAGGCGAAGTCCTTGCGCAGGCAGGTCCCGGCGGTGAAGCCCGGCAGCGCGATGCCGCCGCGGGGGTAGTCCTTGTTGATGAGCTCGATGACCTCGAAGACGTTCGCGTCGTACTGCTCGCAGTCCATCATCAGGAGGTTGGGCAGCGCGAAGTTCGCGTAGCGCAGGATGTTGGTCCAGATCTTCGCGAGCTCGGCCTGCGTCGGCGAGGTCTGGACGATCGGGGCGCCGAGCGTGTCGAAGAGCTCGGCGGCGACCGCGCCGGAGCGCTCGCCGACGCCGCCGATGATGCACGGCAGCGTCCCGATCTCGGCGAAGAAGCGGCCCGCGGCGATGCGCTCGGGGACGTGGGCGACGAAGACCTCGCTGCCGACGTCGAAACCGCGGTGCTTGGCGAGGTAGCCGGCGACGAACTCGGTGGTGCGCGGCGCGATCGTCGAGCGCAGGTGCAGGGCGTGGCCCTCGCGCAGGTGCGGCAGCAGGTCGTCCAGGACGCTGCGGATGTCGCGCAGGTCGATCTCGATGTGCGAGAACGTCGGCGTGCCGAGCGTGATGACGATGTGGTCGGCGCGCGCGGCCTCGGCGGCGCGCTCGGTCAGCTCGAGCCGGGCGCCGGCGCGGTCCAGGACCTCCTGGGCGCCGGGCTCGTCGAAGGGCATGCGGCCCTCGCGCAGCGCGCCGAGGCGGTCGGCGGCGTTGTCGACGCCGATGACGGACAGGCCCGCGTCGGCGAACGCGAGCGCCAAGGGGAGCCCGACCCGCCCGAGGCCGATGACGGAGACGTCTGCCATGTCGGCCGGGAGGCTAGCGACCGGAAAGCTGGCGGCGATGCCGCGCGTACTGCCGCGCGAAGCCCGCCACGAAGAGCGGGTTGTAGCGCGCGTAGCGCTTCCAGAGCCGGCGCGGCTCCTTGGAGAGGCGGTAGGCCCACTCCAGGCCGACGCCCTGCATCCAGTCCGGCGCCTGCGGGACGAGGCCCGCGTGGAAGTCGAAGGCGGCGCCGACGCCGACCAGCACGGGGGCGTGCAGGCGGTCGCGCATCGCGGCCATCCACTTCTCCTGCTTGGGCACGCCGATGCCCACCCACACGACGTCGGCGCGCGAGCGGTTGATCTCGCCGACCACCGCGGACTGCTCCTCGTCGCTGAGCGTGCGGTACGGGGGCGAGTAGCCGCCGACGATCTTCAGGCCCGGGTAGCGGCGGCGCAGGTTGAGCGCCAGCTGCACGAGCGCGCCCTGGTTGCGGCCGCCGTAGAGGAACATCCGCGCGCCGGTGAGCGCGCTGCGCTCGCAGTAGCGGGCCATGAGCTCGGGGCCGTAGACGCGCTGCGGGATGTCGTGGCCCAGCGCGTTCATCGCCCAGACCAGCGGCTGGCCGTCGGGGACCACCAGCGAGGCGCCGAGGACGGCCTCGCGCAGCTCGGGGTCCTCCTGGCAGGCCATGACGGTGTGCACGGCCGCGACGGCGACGTAGCCCTTCTCGCGCTGGGCGATCGTCGCGTCGATCCAGTCCATGGTGCGCTCGTAGTCGGTGAGCGCGAGCGGCACGCCGAGGACGTCTGTGGCGGGCGGTGGCACGGCAGCGTCGACCAGCTCCGCTGAGGAGCGGGCACCGTCGAGCGGGGCTGGCGTGGGGGTCGGCATGCGCTGTCTACAACGTCGGTGAGGCAGGAAGGTTTCGCGCCTTCTGGGCGCCGCACTCGATCGTGCGTCCACTTCCCAGTCCGACGGGGACCGTAACCCTTGGACCGGGCGGCATCCCGTAGGCTGACCGGCCGTGGGCCGTCGGACGCCATCGTGGCAGATCGGGTGAGCGCCCGGCGCGCGCTCGTCACGGGCGTCACGGGCCAGGACGGCGGCTACCTCGCGGAGCTCCTGCTCGACCGAGGGTACGAGGTCTTCGGGCTCACCCGCTCCGGCGCGCCCGACCACGTCACCCCCGTGACCGGTGAGCTGCTCGACGCGGGGTCGCTGCGCGCGGCCGTCCGCGAGACCCGGCCGGACGAGCTCTACCACCTCGCGGCGCCCACGTTCGTGCCCGCCTCGTGGGAGGACCCGACCGAGGTCGTCGAGGCGATCGCGGTCGCCACGGGCGTGCTGCTCGGCGCCGCGCGCGAGGCCGGCAGCAGGGTGTACGTCGCCGCCTCCAGCGAGGTGTTCGGCGACGCCGGCGAGTCGCCCCAGCACGAGCGCTCGCCGATGCGCCCGCGCTCGCCCTACGGCGTGGCCAAGCTCGCCGCGCACGGCCTCGTCGGCGCGCTGCGCGAGCGCTTCGGCCTCTTCGCCGTGTCGGGCATCACCTACAACCACGAGTCGCCGCGGCGGCCGCTGCGCTTCCTGCCGCGCAAGGTCACGCGCGGCGCGGCGGCGATCGCGCTGGGCCTCGAGGAGGAGCTGGTGCTCGGCGACCTCGGCGCGGTGCGCGACTGGCACCACGCGGCCGACACGGCGCGCGGCGCGCACCTCGCGCTGCAGGCCGACGCGCCGCGCGACTACGTCTTCGCCTCGGGCGTGGGCCGCACGGTGGGCGACCTCGTCGACGCGGCGTTCGCGGCCGCCGGCGTCTCGCCCGACGGCCGCATCCGCGTGGACCCGGCGTTCGTCCGCCCGCCCGAGGCCACGCCGCTGGTCGGCGACCCCTCGCGCGCCGAGCGCGAGCTCGGCTGGCGCGCCGAGATCCCCTTCGAGGCGATGATCGCCGAGATGGTCGAGGCCGACCTCGCTGAGCTCCGCGACGCCGGCCCCTCCGGCGCCTAGGGCTTGAGCAGCTCCAGGTCGGCCCGCGTCATCAGGCGGATGAGCTCCTCGAAGGAGGTCTTCGGCTCCCAGCCGAGGTCCTGCTTGGCCTTGCCCGGGTCGCCGATCAGCTGGTCGACCTCGGCCGGGCGCAGGAACTGCGGGTCGATCTTCACGTAGGGCTCGAAGTCGCCCAGGCCGGCCTCGTCGAAGGCGATCTCGACGCACTCGCGGACCGTGTGCGTCTCGCCCGTCGCGATCACGTAGTCGTCGGCCTTGTCCTGCTGGAGCATCAGGTACATCGCCTCGACGTAGTCCTTGGCGTAGCCCCAGTCGCGCTCGGCGTCGAGGTTGCCCAGCGACAGGTCCTTGAGGATCCCGTGCTTGATCGCCGCCGCATGCCAGGTGATCTTGCGGGTGACGAACTCCAGCCCGCGGCGCGGCGACTCGTGGTTGAAGAGGATGCCGCTGGTGGCGTGCAGGTTGTAGGACTCGCGGTAGTTCACCGTGATGAAGTGGCCGTAGGCCTTGGCCACGCCGTACGGCGACCGCGGGTAGAACGGCGTCCTCTCGGTCTGCGGGACCTCGAGGACCTTGCCGAACATCTCCGAGGACGACGCCTGGTAGAAGCGCGCCTCGGGGCAGACCTCGCGCATCGCCTCGAGGACGCGCGTCACGCCGACGCCGGTGAACTCGGCGGTGAGCGTGGGCTGGATCCACGAGACGGCGACGAAGCTCATCGCGGCCAGGTTGTAGATCTCGTCAGGGGCGGACGCGCGCAGGGTGTCGACCAGCGAGCGGTGGTCGAGCAGGTCGCCCTGGTGGAGGGTGATGCGGTCGCGGAGGTGCTCGATGCGGTCGAACTTCTCCGTCGACGCGCGCCGCACCATGCCGTGGACGTCGTAGCCCTTCTCGAGCAGGAGCTCGGCGAGGTAGCTGCCGTCCTGGCCGGTGATGCCGGTGATGAGTGCGCTCTTGGAGGCCATGCGGCGGCGGAGGCTAGCGGGAAGCGCGCATCGCCCGCTCGTAGGCCGCGACGGTCTCGCGGGCGGTGCGCTCCCAGGTGAACGTCGCGGCGCGGGCCCGGCCCGCGGCCGCCAGCCGCTCGCGCAGCGGGGCGTCGCGCAGCAGCCGCGCGACCGCGTCGGCGATCGCCTGCGGCCGGTCGGGGTCGAAGACCAGCGCCGCGTCGCCGGCCACCTCGGGCAGCGAGGCGCGGTCGCTGCAGGCGACCGGCACGCCGCGCGTCATCGCCTCCAGCACGGGGAGGCCGAAGCCCTCGTAGAACGAGGGGAACACGAACGCGGAGGCCAGCGCGAAGAGCCCCTCGACGTCGGCGCCGGGCAGCCATCCGGGCCAGCGCACGTCGTCGGCGACGCCGAGCTCGGCGGCCAGCTCGCGCAGCTCGGCCTCGTGCGGCGTCGGGTAGCCGGGCAGCACGAGCAGCGGCCGCTCGTCGAGCAGCGCCAGCGCGCGCAGCAGGCCGGCGAGGTTCTTGTGCGGGCGCTTGGCGCTCAGCGTGAGCACGACGGGCCGGTCGTCGAGGCCGAGCTTGGCGCGCAGCTGCGGCTCGGGCGACGGCGCGGCGCGCTGCACCTGGCCCAGGCCGAGCGGCACGACGTCGACCTTGCCCGCGGCGATGCGCAGGTCGTGCACGACGTCGTCGCGGGTCGACCGGGAGTCGGCGACGATGCGGTGCGCGGTGCGGGCGGCCAGCGGCACGAGCACGCGCATGCCCAGCGAGCGCACGCCGAAGTGCGCCTCGGGCACCTTGAGGTAGTTGAGGTCGTGGATCGTCACCACGCGGCGGTAGGCGCCGCGCGCCGGCGCGGTCGAGGCCAGCGAGTGCAGGAGGTCGACGCCGCGCGCCAGGCCGGGCAGCAGCTGCTGCTCGCCGCGGACCCACTCGATCCGTCGCCGCGGGTCGACCGGCACGGTGACGGTCTCCACGCCCCAGTCCAGCCCGGCGGCCAGGCGGTTGGCGAAGACGGTCACCCGCACGCCGGTGGCCGGCAGCTCGTGCGCGAGCTCGCGGGCGTAGACCTCCATGCCGCCGGTCTCGCCGGGGACGAGGAAGACGCAGTTCAGGCCGACGTGCATCCGAGCGCCCTCCGGTAGCTGGCGAAGGTCAGGCGCGCGGTGCGCTCCCAGGTGAGCTCGGCGGCGCGCTCGCGGCCGCGTGCGGCCAGGCGCTCGCGCAGGGCGGGGTCGCCGAGCAGGCGGTCCACGGTCGCGGCGATCGCGGCGGGGTCGTGGGGGTCGAAGAGCAGGGCGGCGTCTCCGGCGACCTCGGGCAGCGCGCTGGCGTCCGAGCACGCGACCGGCACGCCGCGGCGCATCGCCTCGGCGACGGGCAGGCCGAAGCCCTCCGCGTAGCTGGGCAGCACGAACGCGTCGGCCAGCGCGTAGAGCCCCTCGAGGTCGGCGTCGGAGACGAAGCCCGGCAGCACGACGCGGTCGTGCACGCCCAGGCGGCGAGCCAGCGCCTCGAGCTCGTCGCGGTGCTCGGTGTGGCGGCCGGGCAGCACGACGCGCGCGCCCGGCGCGGCCAGCAGGGGCAGCGCCTCGATCAGCGCGGCGAGGTTCTTGTGGCGCGAGATCTGCGCGACGCACAGGACCACCGGCGCGCCCTCGGGGATGCCGTGCGCCTCGCGCAGCGCGGCGGCCGGCGTCGGCGCGGCGTGCTCGCGGTCGCTGACGCCCAGCGGCGTGACGTCGATCTTCGCGGGGTCCAGGCCGGCGGTGCGCACGAGGTCGTCGCGGCCGTGCTCGGAGATCGCGATGACGCGGTCGGCGCTGCGGCCGCAGAGCGGCACGAAGAGCCCGAACATCGTGCGCGCCAGGCGCGAGACGGTCTCGGGGTGGTGCTTCCAGGTGAGGTCCAGCAGCGTCACGACGGTCGCCACGCCGGGGGCGAGGACGGGCGTCGCGTACGCGAGGCCGTGCACCACGTCGACGCCGCGGCGACGCGCCGCGAGGCCGAGGCCCAGCAGCTCGACCGGCACGTGGACGGGCGACCCCACCGACTTGACCGGCAGGTGCACCCAGTCGACCGGGCCGCCCCAGTCGCGCTCGCCGAGCCCCTTCGGCGCGCCCTGCCCGACCCACGCCGTGATGCGCGTGCCGGGCTCGGCCGCGTGCAGCGCGCGGATGAGCTCCGCGGCGTAGGTGCCCGAGCCGCCGGAGTCCGGGACCCAGTAGACGAGGTTGAGGCCGACGTGCATCAGCGGCGGCGGGACGCTAGCGCGCCGCGGTACGCGTCGATCGTGCGACGGGCGGTGGCGCTCCAGGGGAAGGCGGCGGCGCGCTCGCGCCCGGCGGCGGCGAGCCGCGCGCGCAGGTCGCCGTCGCGCAGGAGCCGCTCGAGCGCCTGCGCGATCGCCGCCTGGTCGTGCGGGTCGAAGAGCAGCGCGGCGTCGCCGGCGACCTCGGGCAGCGAGGCGGCGTCCGAGCACGCGACCGGCACGCCGCGGCCCATCGCCTCCAGCACCGGCAGGCCGAAGCCCTCCTCGAGGCTCGGCAGCACGAAGCACCGTGCCATCGCGTAGAGCGCCTCGAGCTGCGCCGCGTCGACCCAGCCGGGGAAGCGGACCTGGTCGCGGGCGTCGGCCGCCCGCAGCCGCGCCGTGTACTCGGTCTCGGCGCCCGGGAGGACCAGCACCGCGTCGGCGGGCAGCGCGCGCACCAGGGCCTCGAGGTTCTTGTGCTCGCGGTGCTGGGCGACGCACAGCACGACGGGCGCGTCGCCGAGGCCCAGCGCGGCGCGCACCTCGGCCTCCGGCGCGGCGGGCGCCGCGGGCGGCAGCCGGAAGCCCAGCGGGATCGCCTCGATGCGCTCGGCGGGCACGCCGTAGGTCTCGCGGACGTCGCGGGCGACGAAGTCCGAGATGGTGAGGATGCGGTCGGCGCGGTGGGCGCTGGCGCGGGTGAGCACCCGGGTGCCGATCCGGGCGCGGGCGTCCATCACGCCCGGATGGCGCAGCCAGATCAGGTCGAGGATCGTCACGACGCGCGCCGCGCCCGGGGCGACCAGCGGCGCGACGTTGGCGAGCCCGTGGACGACCTCGAGCCGGCGCCGCCGCGCGAGCGCGGGGATCGCGCCCCACTGCGCGCCGACGGTCTTGAGCACGTTCCACGGCGGCCCGTGCGTGACGGTGACCGGCAGCTCGACCCACTCGACCTCGCCGGCCCAGGGCGCGCGGCGCACGTCCTCGGGCAGCTCGCGGGAGACGAAGCCGGTGAGGCGCAGGCCGGGCTCGGCGTCGAGCATCGCGGGCAGCAGCTCGCGGGCGTACGTGCCGACGCCCCCGGCGCCGGGCGCCAGGTACAGGAGGTTGAGGCCAACCCTCACGCCGGGCGCTCCCCGGGACCGCGGCGGCGGTCGGCCCACAGCGCGCGCCACGCGGCGGCGCGGCGGCGGTTGAGCGCGCGGCGCCCGGGGATCGCGGCCCGCATCGCCGCCAGGAACGCGCGCGAGCCCAGCAGGGCGACGGCGATCAGCCCCTCGACCAGCCACCGCGGGCGGGCGCCCAGGTAGCGCCGCGTCGAGGCCAGGAACCACGGCGACGGCGCGAGGTCGGCCTCCTCGCCGCCGCGGACCAGGTGCACCACCTCGGCGCCGGGCACCGCCTCGACCGTCCAGCCCGCGCTCCAGACGCGGCGCTGCCACTCGGTCTCCTCCAGGTACAGGAAGTAGCCCTCGTCGAACGGGCCGGCCGCGTCGTAGGCGGCGCGGCGGATCGCCAGCGCGGCGCCGGTGGCGTGCGCGACCGGGCCGCCGAAGCCCGGCGGGTGGCGGTAGGGATCCAGCCGCGGGACGCGGTCCAGGAGGAACCCGACCGGCAGGCACAGCTCGGCGAAGAGCGTGAGCGGGCCGGGGAAGCGGCGGTAGGCGTTGGGCTGCGTGGCGCCGTCGGGGCCGAGCAGGCGCGGCGCTGCGACGCCGCAGCGCGGGCTCGCGCGCATGTGCTCGAGCCCCGGCGGCGAAGCCGTCGTTGCGCGCCCGCTCGAGCACCGGGACGCCCGCCGCGCGCAGCCGCTCGGCCGAGCCGTCGCCCGAGGCGTTGTCGACCACGAGGACCTCGGCGGCCGGGCCGGCGGCGGCCAGGCACCGCTGCACGAGCGCCGCGCTGCGGTAGTTCACGATGACGATCGCGGCGTCGCGCACGGCGGCACACTCTGCCACCCTGCCCGCCGATGCCGACCGCCGGGGCACCCGCGCTCGAGACCGAGCCCGTCGCGTCGTGCCCGGTCTGCGGCACGCGCGAGCGCACCCTGCTGCACGACGGGCTGACCGACCGCGTCTTCGGCGTCGCGCCCGGCACGTGGGCGCTGCAGCGCTGCGCGTCGTGCGCCGGCGCCTACCTCGACCCGCGCCCGGCGGCCGCCGCGCTGCCCGCGATCTACGCGAGCTACTACACGCACAACGCGCCGGAGGTCGAGCCGCAGCCCACGGGGACGCTCATGCGCGTGCGGCGGCGGCTGCGCAACGGCTACGTCGACGCGCGCTACGGCCTGCGCCTGGAGCCCGCGTGGCGGGCCGGCGCCCTCGCCTTCCGGCTGCTGGCACCCCAGCGCGCCGGCGCCGACCGCATGTTCCGCCACCTGCCGCTGGCCGGCCGTATGCTGGACGTCGGCTGCGGCAACGGCCAGTTCGTCGCCTACGCCGCGGCGGCCGGGTGGCGCGCGTCGGGCATCGACGTCGACCCGGCGGGCGTGGAGGCGGGCCGCTCGGCGGGCCTGGACCTGCGGGTCGCGCTGCTCGCCGACGTCGCCGCCGAGGAGCCCGGCGGCTACGACGCGATCACCCTCAGCCACGTCATCGAGCACGTGCCGGACCCCGCGGCCCTGCTGCGCGCGGCGCGGGCCGCGCTGCGCCCGGGCGGGACGATCTGGCTGGCGACGCCGAACCTCCGCAGCGCCGGCCACGAGGCCTACGGGCGCGACTGGCTGCACCTCGACCCGCCGCGCCACCTCGTGCTCTTCACGCCCGGCTCGCTGCGGCTGGCGCTCGAGCAGGCCGGCTTCCGCGACGTCCGCGCGGCGCCCGCCGTGCCCGAGGCGCGGCTGCTCTTCGGCCTCAGCCAGGCCGTCCGCGAGGGCCGCCGCCCCGAGGGCGCCGGCGCTCCCGTGCCGCGCGCGCTGGCGCTGCGCGCCGCCCGCGCCGACCTGCGCAACCTCGTGCGCCCGGACCGCGCCGAGGAGGTCGTCCTCCTGGCCACCGCCTAGGGTGACTTCCGCGATGCCTGCGACCGATGCCGGGCGGGAGCGCCCCGCCGACGTCCTGGACTCCGCGGAGGCCGGCGGCCTCGTCGTCCGCGGCGGCATCGTGCGCGTGGCCGGCTTCGTCGGCGGGCTGCTGTTCTCGCTGGGCGGCGTCGCGCTCGTCACCCGGCACCTCGGGCCCGCGCTCTACGCCCGCTACCAGACGGTCGCCTCGCTGATCATGGTGGTGGCCGCGCTGACCGACCTGGGGATGTCGACGCTCGGCGTGCGCGAGTACGTGCAGCGGCGCGGCGACGACCGCCTGCAGCTGATGCGGCTGCTGCTCGGCCTGCGGCTCGTGCTCACCGCCGCGGGCGTGCTCGTCGCGATGGCGATCATCGCCTCGGCCGAGGACTGGGGCTGGGAGCTCGTCGTCGGCACCGGGCTGATGGGCATCGGCGTGGTCTTCACCGTCCTGCAGACGACGCTGGCGATCCCGCTCAACGCCGACCTGCGGCTCGGCACGATCACCGCGATCGACGTCACGCGCCAGGCCGCGACGGCGCTGCTCTTCGCCGGGCTCGTGGCGGCGGGCGCGGGGATCCTGCCGTTCCTGGCCGTCACCGTCCCCGTCCACGCGGCGCTGCTGGTGTGGACGGCGCTGCTGGTCCGCGACCGCATCCCGCTGCGCCCGCGCTTCGACCGACGCGCGTCGTGGGTGCTGATCCGCTCGTCGGTCGCGTTCGCGATGGCGACGGCGGTCGGCATCACCTACCAGTACATCGCCCAGATCCTCACGACGTTCGTCGCCGACGACACGGCGGCCGGCCTCTTCTCCGCCTCGTTCCGCGTGTTCATCGTCGTCGCCGCGATCCCGGGGCTGCTGGTGACCAGCGCGTTCCCGCTGCTCTCGCGCGCGGCCGAGGGCGACGGCCGGCGGCTGGCCAACGTCGTGCGCGGCCTCTTCGACGGGACGCTGCTGCTGGGCATCGCCGCGGCGATCACCTGCGTGCTCGGCGCGCCGGCGATCATCGAGGTCGTCGCAGGCCCGCAGTACGCCGACGCGGCCGGCGCGCTGCGCATCCAGGGCGCGGCGCTGCTGATGACGTTCGTCATCGCCACGTGGGGCTTCACGCTCCTGGCCCAGCACCGCCACCGCCCGCTGCTGCTGGCCAACCTCGCGTCGCTGTGCGTCACCGCCGTCGTGGTGGCCGTCCTCGCCGCCGCCTACGACGAGCAGGGCGCGGCGGTCGGCACGCTGGTCGGCGAGTCGGTGCTCGCGGTCGGCTACGGCTTCGCGGTCTCGCGCCACCGGCCCGAGCTGCGCCCGCCGCTGGGCGTCATCGCCCGCGCGATCCCGGCCGGGGCGATCGCGGTCGCCGCGGGCGCGTTGCTCGGGCTCGGCGCGGTGCCCGACACGATCCTCGGCCTGCTCGTCTTCGGCGTCCTCGTCCTGGTGCTGCGCCTCGTCCCGCCCGACCTGCTCGCGCTCCTGCCCGAGCGCCTGCGCCGTCAGCTCTCGCGGTAGTCGCGGACCACCCGCGCCACGGAGGCCGCGAGCGAGAGCTCCGGCCCCCGGCGCGCGAACCACGCCGCGGTCGAGCGGCGCAGCGCCGCGCCGCCCTCGTGCACGCGGCGGATGCCCGCGGCCAGCGCCTCCTCGGTGGGCTCGTCGACGACGAACCCGTTGACGCCCTCCTCGACCAGCTCGGGCGCCGCCGTCTCGGGGCCGGCCACCACGACGCTCGGGGTGCCCGCCGCGGCGGCCTCGACGACGACCATCCCGTAGCCCTCGCGCGCCGACGGCTGGACGAGGCACGTCGCGCGGCGCAGCGCGGCGTCGAGCTCGTCGCCGCTGACGAAGCCCGGCACGTCGACGTCGACGGCGGCACCGGCGGCGGCCCGCTGCACGGCCGCGCGCTCCGGGCCGTCGCCCAGCACGGTCGCGGGGACGCCGGCGCGGGCGGCGGCACCGGGGACCAGCGTGAGGCGCTTGTGGGCGAGCATGCGCCCGGCGGCGAGGACGAGCGGCTCGCGCTGCGCCGCGGCGGCCTCGGGGTCGACGCCGTCCAGCGGCCCGTCGTAGAGGCCGGGCAGGCGCACGACCGCCCCGCGCAGGCCCTCGTCGCGCAGCCGGCCCTCGTTCATCGCGCTGAACACGTAGGCGCGCTGCGGCACGGCGAGGCACAGGCGCTGGACGAGCCAGCCGACGGTCCCGGCCGCGCCGCCGACGTACTCGCGCCAGAAGGCCAGCGGCCAGACCTCGTGCCAGTCGACGCGCTTGGGCCCGCCGAACGCGACGGCGGCGGCGAGCAGCGCGAAGAACGGGAACGAGGCGGTGTGCACGACGTCGTAGTCGCGGCGGTAGCGCAGCAGGTGGCGCAGCACGCCGAGGCCGAAGCGCAGCGGCGGCCCGAACCGCCGCGTCCCGTCGGGCTTGTAGAGCTCGCCGCCGGGGGAGACGGCCACGACGCGGACGCCCGGCAGCGCGGGCGCGTCGTCCTCGCCCCACTGCCGACGGGTCAGGTACGTGACGTCGTGGCCGTCGGCGGCGAGGCCCTCGGCGAGCCTCCGGGTCCACCGCTCGGCGCCCCCGACGGTCCAGGGGTAGAGGCAGTCGTAGATGACGCAGACCCGCATGCGGCGGCGAAGGATGCCGGAACCTCCGCTACGCTTGGCGCTCGGGAACCTGCGCGACCTTTCCCTTCCGGTCGCGTTCATGCGTAGGACGCGCCCTCCACAGCCTGCCTGCGCCACCTAGACATGAGCACTCTCGAGCAACCGACGGCCGGCACGGCCGTGCCGCTGGACCCCGACGCCACCGAGCCGCTGGTCTCCGTCGTCATCCCCTGCCTCAACGAGGAGGAGAACATCGAGGCGTGCGTCACGTCGGCGCTCACCGCGATGCGCGACGCGGGCATCGCCGGCGAGGTCGTCGTGGCCGACAACGACAGCGAGGACCGCAGCGCCGAGCTGGCCGCCGCGGCCGGCGCCCGCGTCGTCCACGAGCCGCGCCGCGGCTACGGGTCCGCCTACCTCGCCGGCTTCGGCGCCGTCCGCGGCCGCTACATCGTCATGGGCGACGCGGATCTCACCTACGACTTCAACGAGATCCCGCGCTTCGGCGAGAAGCTCGACGCGGGCGCCGAGCTCGTCATGGGCGACCGGATGAAGAACATCCACCCGGGCGCCATGCCGTGGCACCACCGCTACATCGGCAACCCGGTGCTCACCGGCGTGCTGAACCTCTTCTTCCGCACCGGCGTCAGCGACGCGCACTGCGGCATGCGCGCCCTGCGGCGCGACGTGCTGCCGCGGCTGGACCTGCGCACGACCGGCATGGAGTTCGCCTCGGAGATGGTCATCCGCGCCTCCAAGGAGAAGCTGCGGATCGACGAGTTCCCGATCGAGTACCACCCCCGCGGCGGCGAGTCCAAGCTCTCGAGCTGGCGCGACGGCTGGCGCCACCTGCGCTTCCTGCTCGTCCACAGCCCCAACCACCTGTTCCTGCTGCCGGGCGCGGTCCTTGCGTTCCTCGGGCTGGTCATCGCGCTCGTGTCGCTCAGCGGCGTCGAGCTGCTCGGCCGCCAGTGGCAGCTGCACACGATGGTCGGCGGCTCGCTGGCGATGATCGTCGGCGTCCAGATCGTCTCGCTCGGCCTCGCCGCGCACGCCTACGGCAAGTACTACATGGGTGAGCGCGACCCGTGGTTCGACCGCATGCGCGCCCGCTACCGGCTCGAGCACGGGCTCGTGCTCGGCGCGGCGATCATGTTCCTCGGCGTCGTGCTGGGCGGCGTGATCCTCGTCGAGTGGATCGGCAACGACTTCGGCACGCTGTCGGAGGAGCGCCTGGCGGTGCTCGCCGCGACGCTCGTGATCGTCGGCGTGCAGGTCTTCTTCTCGTCCTTCCTGCTCTCGATCCTGGGGCTGAGGCGGCCGTGAGCGCACGCGCCGCGCGCATCCTGCGCCAGCGCGTCGCCACCTCCCAGGACCTCCGCCTCCGCCTGCCCCACACCGAGTTGCAGGCCCTCGCCGGCCCGGCGCCCGAGGCGCACGAGCCCGACCCCGACGCCTACGTGCGGGGCATGCTGCTGCACGAGGGCCTGCGCCCCGCGCCGCACGACGAGGACGTCGAGCTGCGGCTCGAGCCGGGCCGCGCCATTGCCGGGGCGCTGGTCGTGCTCGTCCCGGCCACGCTGGCTGGCCGGCCTGCTGGCCGTCGCGCTGGTCGCTGTGTCCGTGGTGCTGCCGGTGCGCGAGCTGCGCCGCCACGGGACGCTCGGCACGCTCCCCGCGCTGCCATGGGGGTGACCTCCGCCGCGCCCACCCACGCCGGCGCGGTCGCCGCCCGCCCCGCGGCCGCCCGCGCGCCGCGCGGGCCGTTCCTCGCGATGGCCGGCGGCGCGCTGCTGGTCGCCGTCTGCGCCGCCGCCGTCGGCCTGCGGGTCACCGGCTACGCGCTGGACGAGACGCTCTTCCAGGCCTCGGCGGTCCACTACACGCACGGGCTGCCCGAGTCGGTCTTCAACGACCTGACCGCGCGCGCCACCTCGCGGCTGTACGCACTGACGCTCATGCCGCTGTTCGCGGCGTTCGAGGGTGACACGGCGCTCGCGCTGGCCAAGCTCTGGAACGCGATCCTGTTCTCCAGCGCGGTCGTCCCGGCCTACCTGCTGTCGCGGTTCGTCATCCGCTCGCCGTGGCGCGCCGCGGCCTCCGCGCTGCTGTGCATCGCGCTGCCGTGGGTGACGCTCACGACGGCGCTGTTCACCGAGTCGCTGGCCTACCCGGCGGCGCTGTGGCTGGCCTGGGCGATGGCCTGGGCGGTGCGCGATCCGGCGCCGCGCCGCGACCTGCTGGTGCTCGCGCTCGCCGGCCTCGCGGTGGTCTCGCGCGTCCAGCTGGTGGCGATGTTCGGCGCCTACGTGCTGATGGTGGGGCTGCTGGCCGCCTTCGCGACGCAGGCCGGGGGCAGCGGCCGCGAGCGCGCCGATGCGGCGTGGCGCTACGTGCGCCGCTTCCCGTTCTCGCTGGCGATCTTCGGGATCGCCGTGCTCGTCGCCCTGGCGCTCGCCTCGCGCGGCGGGCTGACCTCGCGCGTGGACGACCTGGTGGGCAGCTACGGCGAGTTCCAGCACCGCACGACCGTCCCCGCCGACGTGCCGATGGCGGCGCTCATCGAGGTCGCGTCGCTGGCCGCCGGCGTCGGCATCGTGCCGTTCATCGTCGCGCTCGCCTGGTACCCCGCGGCGCTGCGCGACCGGTCCGACCCGGCGGCGCGCGCGCTGGCCGCCACCGCCGTCGCCGCCACCTTCGGCCTGTTCACCTTCACGATCGCCGCGCAGAGCGGGTTCATCGGCCCGATCACCGAGGAGCGCTACTTCTTCTACGTGGTGCCCTTCGCGTGGATCGCGGCGATCGCCGCGACCGAGCGCGTGCGGGCGAGCGCGACGTCGATCGCCTGGTCGGGCGCGCTGGTGGCCGTGCTGTACGGGACGATCGAGCTCCCCTACAAGATGAACCAGGAGCTGTTCCTCGCCCCGGCGGGGAAGAGCATCGACCACCTGAGCGAGGTCGCGCTGAACGAGATCCGCGACGCGCTGGGCAAGGGCGGGCTCACCGGCCGCGACCTGCTGTTCGCGGTCGCGGCGGTGCTCGCGGTCGCGCTGGCCGTCGCCTGGCGGCGCGCGCCGTGGCTGCGGCGCTGGCTGATCGCCGGGGCGGCCGCGTTCCAGGTGGTGCTGACGGGCTACGCGCTGCTGGCCATCGACGGCGCCGTCGCCGGCGGCGCCGCGGACCGCACCGCGGGGCCGACGCTCGGCGAGCGCGGGTGGATCGACGCCGCCGCCACCGCGGGCGACGTCGCGATCCTGCGCAACGCGGTCTGGCGGCCGGAGGACAACGCGCTGCCGGTCCTGCGCGACGTCGAGTTCTACAACTCGAAGGTGCGCCGCCGGGTCGGCGTGCCGGCGCTCGTCGCGCCCACCGAGCAGGCGCCGGTCGACGCGCTGCCGCTCACCGACTCCGACGTGCTGCCCGACGGCGGCTTCCGGCCCGAGCTCGCGGCCGACGAGGTCGTCAGCTGGCGCCACTCGCCGTTCCTGCAGCTCGCCGGCAGGCGGGTGGCGGCCAGCCCGCTCGGCCAGCCGGTCGACCTGCTGGCCGTCGAGCACCCGGCGCGCGCGACCTGGCTGGCCACCGGCCTGCGCAGCGACGGCGCGGTCGTCCCCGAGCAGCAGTCGAAGGTGAAGCTGCAGGCGTGGCCGGCCGGCGGCGCCGCGAAGGTCCGCATGGCGCTGCAGGCGCCGGGCGGGCCGGGCGCGGTGCGCATCACCCTGGGCGACCGCAGGCGCGACGTGTACATCGGCCCGGGCGGCACGGTGATCGTGGAGCTGCCGCTCTGCGGTGAGCGCGTGACCGGCGCGATCAAGCCGACGCTGACCTCCAAGATCGACGACGGCTCGATCGTCGCCGCGCTCGTGCGCTCGGTGCGGGTCGTGCCCGCCGGGGACGCCTGCGGGCGGTGAGCCGGCGCGCGGCGCACGCGGCGCTCGGGCTCGTCGTGCTGGTCACGACGGCCCTCGCCGGGATCCAGGGCGCGCGCGTCGACGCGCGGATCCTCTACGACGAGCAGCTGACGGTCGAGGGCGCGCGGTTCGTGGGGCGCGACCTGCCGTCGTCGCTGTGGGCGACCGGCGAGGTCTTCCCGCGCGGCCCCGAGCGGCTGACGGCGTGGCTGCTGGCGTTCGTCGACGCGCTGCCGGGCTCGACGCAGGTCGCCATGGTCGGCGGCCGCCTCGCGGTCGCGCTGCTCTACGCGCTCGCGGCGCTGCCCGCGTACGCGCTGGCGCGCGGGCTCGGCACGGAGCGCGGGTGGGCGGTCGGCGCGGCGGCGCTCGCCGTGCTCACGCCGTGGCTGGCGTTCGGCATCACCTTCCTCAACACCGCGGCGGCGTTCACCACCACCTTGGTCGCCGTGTGGGCGATGTGGCGCACGATCGTGCGGCCGTCCCCGCGCGCCGACGCCGTCGCGGTGCTCGCGCTGGTGCTCCTGCCGCTCGCGCGGGTGTCGCACGCGGGGCTCGCCGCGGCGCTGCCGGTCGCGCTGCTGGTCACGACCTGGCGCGACCTCGCGGGGCCCGCCGGCGCACGGGCGCGCGCGCTGCCGCGGCGGGTGTGGGAGGAGCATGCCGTGCTCGTCGTCGCCGCAGTCGTGGGCGTCCTGGCCGTGCTCGCGGTCGGCCTCTCGTCCTTCACCGGCGAGTACGACGCCAGCGCCGGCTTCCCCGCGCAGCACCTCTGGGACCAGGCGCGCGCGGCGCTCGCGCAGCTGGGCAGCGGGCTCGGCCTGGCGGCCTTCGTCGTCGGCCTCGGCTGGATCGCCGGCTCGGCGCTGCGTCCCACGACGCGCGAGGCCGGCGCCTTCGCGGTGCTGGCGCTGGCGCTCGCGGCGGTCCTGCTGTACCTCAACAAGACGGGCAACATCGAGGAGCGCTACATCGCGCCGCTCGGGCCGCTGCTGGCGATCGCCGCCGTGGTCGCGCTGGCCCGGCGCGAGGTCCGCGTCTGGCCGACGGCGATCGTCGCCGCGCTGCTCGTGCTCCAGTTCGCCAGCGCCGGCTACGTGGACGCGGGCGCCGACCGGCTGGCGCGGCTGTTCGTCCCCGCGCAGCTGTGGTTCTCACGCGTCGGGGTCGAGCGCCTGACGACCGTCGTGTCGTTCGACCGCGAGACGATCGCCGCGTGCTGGGCGCTGGTCGCCGCGGCGGTGGCGCTCGGGCTCGCGTGGCTGCAGCGGCGGCGCGCCGGGGCGTTCGGCCCGGTCGCCGCGGCGGTGCTCGGGGCGACGATCGTGCTCGGCGCCGCGGGCGGCGCCTACAGCGCGCAGAAGCTCCGGACCTCGCTGGGCGACTCGCGCGGCTCCGTGCACGACCTGACCTTCGTGGACCGTGCGGTCGGCGACGACCGGGTCTCCGCGCTGGCCTACGACCAGGGCAACGCGCCGCAGGTGCCCTTCGTCCTGGACCTCGTGCACCTCTACAACGGCGCCGTGCGCAACTCGGTGTCCTTCGACGGCGCGGCCGGCTACTCGTGCTGCGCCGACGGCGACGCGCCGGGTGCGGTGCGGATCGACCCGCGCACCGGCGAGGTCGCCACGCAGGGGATCGTCCACCCGTGGCTGCTGGTGCCCTCCCAGTACGTGCCGGCCGGCCTGGCGGGCGAGGTCCGCGGCTCGCTGGTCGGCGGCGACCCGCCCGTGTTCCTGGTGCGCCTGGCGCAGCCGCTGCGTGCGGCCTACGCGGTGGAGGGTGGGACCACGCGGGACGGCTGGGCCCGCGAGCGCCCGGTGCGGGTCCGCGTGTTCGGCGGCGCAGCGCGGCGCTGCCTGCACGCGACGATCGTCGCGGCGCCCGTGCTCGACGGCGAGCTGCGCTGGCGGCTCGGGTCGCGGCAGGGGCGGCTCGCGCCGGGCGCCGCCGCGTTCGTGGACGTGCCGGTCGACGGCGCGCAGACCCGCGACCTCGTCTTCCGCGCGGGCCCGGTGGGCCGGCTCGACGACGGCCGCCGCGCGTCGGCCGGCCTGCGCGACCTGTTCGTCAGGCCCTGTCGCTGAGCCGGCGCGCGAACGCGGGAGCGTCCGCGGCGGGCGCCCTCAGCCCAGCGCGTCCAGCCACCGCGCGAACCCCTCGCCGTCCACGTCCGGCGCCGTGTGCCGCGGGATCGCGAACCGGTCCGCCGACGACTCCGGGGCGTTCGCGACCGCGCACGTGAAGCCCGCCTCGCGCACGAGCCGCTTCGCGGTGGCGTCGAAGGCGTCGCCCGGCACGCCGAAGGGGTAGGAGAACGCGGCCGGCGCGCGGCCGAGCCACTGCGCGAGGTCGTCGCGGCTGCGCTCGATCTCCGCCCGCTGCTCGGCGGTCGTGGCGTGCCGCAGCGAGCGGTGGGTGCGGGTGTGGGCGCCGATCTCGACGTGGCCCGCCAGCTCGCGCAGCTCGTCGAGCGTCAGCGGGCGGTCGCCGTCCAGCGCGCCGAGCGCCTGCAGCACCGCGTCGATGTCGCGCGGGTCGCGCGGCTGCAGCCACTGGTGCAGGTGGGCGCGCGCGACCGGGCCGAGCACGAACGCGCGGTCCTCGACGTGGATGCGCTCGCCGGCGCGCTCGCGGCAGACGCGGTCGATCGCGTCCCACCAGAACCCGTGGCCGCCCTCGACCGCGCCGGTGGTGACGAAGAGCGTGACCGGGATCCCCGCGTCGCGCAGGACCAGGTTGTCCGCGTAGCCGTCGTCGAACGTCACCGCGATCCCGGGCGCGCCCGCCGCCGCCTCGGCCAGGCCGATCACGCCGCGGTCGCGCAGCACGTCGAGGTGCTCGGCGAAGTGCGCCGGGGAGACCGCGAGGCCGAGCGGGTCGCTGTCGAGGTCGGCGATCCGGTGGTAGAGCAGGACGGTGGGACCATGTCGGCCCCGCCACGCCGCGCCGCGCACCTTGGGGCCAGGCCCCTTCGCGCCCGCGCGGCGCCCCCCCTTCGCGGGCCCCAGCGGCACGCTCGG
>JACRMD010000199.1:0-5689 GCA_016215085.1 Solirubrobacterales bacterium
TCTCCGAGGCCGAGCGCCGTCACGGCCTCGACCGGCACGCCATCGCGCGCGAGATGGTGTTCGTGTCGCACGAGACCTACACCCCGGCGCGCGGCGGGAGCGCGGCCGCCGAGGTCCACGCGCTGCGGCGCGTGTTCGGCGACGGGGCCGACCGCATGCTGGTCGCCAACACGAAGGGGCTGACCGGCCACCCGATGGGCGTCGGCCTCGAGGACGTCGTGGCGATCAAGGCGCTGGAGACCGGCCTCGTGCCGCCGGTGCCGAACTTCCGCGAGGTCGACCCCGAGCTCGGGACGCTGCGGCTGTCGCCCGGCGGGCTGCAGCCCGTGCGCTACGCGCTGCGCCTCGCGGCCGGCTTCGGGTCGCAGATCAGCATGGTGCTGCTGCGCTGGACGCCGGTCGCCGACGGCCGCCGCCGCCACCCGGAGGAGCTCGGCTTCGACTACCGCGTCGAGGACCGCGCCCGCTGGGACGCGTGGCTGCGCGACGTGACCGGGCAGGAGGCCCCAAGCCTCGAGGTCGTCCAGCACCGCCTGCGCGTCGCCGACGGCGTGGTGGCGAGGCCGCCCGCGAAGACGGCGGAGCCCGCGCCGCCCGCCGAGCCCGCCCCGGCGCCCACGCCGGTCGCCGCGGAGCCGGCGCCCGAGCCGGTCGCAGCCGCGCCGGTGCCCGCGCCGGCGCCTGAGCCGTCGGCCGATGCGGTGCTCGACCGCGTGCTCGCCGTGGTGGCGGAGCAGACCGGCTACCCGGTGGACCTCCTGGATCCGGAGTTGGACCTGGAGGCCGACCTGGGCATCGACACCGTGAAGCAGGCGGAGGTGTTCGCGGCGATCCGGGAGACGTACGGGATCGAGCGCGACGACTCGCTGAAGCTGCGCGACTACCCGACGCTCGCGAGCGTCGTGGCGTTCGTGCGCGAGCGCACGGGCGGCGCGGAGGCGCGGCCGGTGGAGGCCGCGCCCGCGTCGCCCGCTCCGGAGGGCGTGGCGACCGACCTCGCCTCGGACGACGGGGCGATCCCGCGCCGCGTCCCCATCGCCGTCGTCCGGCCGCCGCTGGACGCCTGCGTCCCGACCGGTGTGGACCTCGACGTCGCCCGGGTCGTGCTCGCCTCCGACGCGGGTGGCGTCGCGGCCGCGCTGGCCGCGAGCCTGGGCGAGCGCGGGGCGGCCGTCTTCGAGCTCGACGTCGCGGCGGAGGCCGAGGCCGTCGAGGCCCAGCTCGCCGCGTGGGCCGCGGACGGCCCGATCACCGGCGTCTTCTGGCTGCCGGCGCTCGACGAGCCCGCCCTCGACGCGCTCGACCCGGCCGCGTGGCACGAGGCGCTGCGGCGCCGCGTCAAGCTGCTGGCGGTCACGATGCGCGCCCTGCCGCCCGAGGCGTTCCTCGTCTCGGCCACGCGGCTCGGCGGCCGGCACGGCTACGACGCCGCGGGCGCGACCGGCACCCTCGGCGGAGCGGTCTGCGGCTTCACCAAGGCGCTAGCGCGCGAGCGGGCGTCGGCCACGATCAAGGTGGTGGACTTCGGGGATGCGCCGGAGGCGGACGTCGCCGCGGCCCTCGTCGCCGAGGCCCTGCGCGACCCCGGCGTCGTCGAGGCCGGCCACGCGGACGGCCTGCGCTGGAGCGTCGGGCTGGCCGAGGAGGCGGCGCGCCCCGACCCGGCGCGCGCGCTGACCAAGGACACCACCTTCCTCGTCACCGGCGCGGCCGGGAGCATCGTCGCGGCGATCACCGCCGACCTGGCCGTGGCGTCGGGCGGCACGTTCCACCTCGTCGACCTGGTCCCGGCGCCCGACCCCGCCGACCCCGACGCGGCGCGCAGCCGCGAAGACCGCGCCGACGCTCGTCGCGCGATCCTACTTCGACACGGGGAATCAGTTCGAAGTGATGAAGGGCAAGCTCCTCCGGCTGACGACTGAGACCGAGGACGGCAAGGTCTTCACGGACGATACCACGACCTGGACCACGCCGCCCAAAACGTTGATGACCGGAGTCAACGGGCAGGCCGTGCGCTTCGCGCATCCCACCCGCGGGGCTGGAGATCAGCCGCGCGCTGGAGGACAAGCCCCAGGCGCAGTACGACCTGGTCTTCGACGTCAAGGCCGACGGCTGGTTCCACCTGCTCCACGCGCTGCGCGACGCGCCGCCCGCGTCGGCGGTCGTCTTCAGCTCGATCGCCGGCCGCTTCGGCAACGCCGGCCAGACCGACTACTCCGCCGCCAACGACCTGATGTGCAAGAGCGCCTCGGCGCTGCGCCGCGCGGGCACCACGCGCGCGGTCGCGATCGACTGGTCGGCGTGGGCGGGCATCGGCATGGCCAGCCGCGGCTCGATCCCCAGGATCATGGAGATGGCCGGCATCGACATGCTCGACCCGGCCGCGGCCGTGCCGGTCGTGCGCCGCGAGCTCACCGCCGGCGGGCCGGGCGGCGAGGTCGTCGTCGCCGGGCGGCTGGGGCTCCTGCTGGAGGAGCGCCACGAGCACGGCGGGCTGGACGCCGAGGCCGCGACGGCCGCGATGCCGCGCGCCGGCGGCCCGATGACCGGGACGATCGTCGCGCACACGCTCCGGGACGGGCTGGTCGTGCGCACGTCGCTGGACCCGCACCGCCAGGCGTTCCTCGACGACCACCGCATCGACGGCACGCCGGTGCTGCCGGGCGTCATGGGCATGGAGGGCTTCGCCGAGGCGGCCGCCGCGGTCCTGCCCGGCTGGCAGGTGGTCGGCCTGGAGGACGTCGACCTGCTCGCGCCGTGCAAGTTCTACCGCGACGAGCCGCGCACGCTGGAGCTCCGCGCGCTCGTGCGCGACGGCGGCGACGGCACGCTGGTCGCCGACTGCCGGCTCGTCGGCCGGCGCACGCTGGCCGGCGGCGAGGAGCAGGAGAGCGTGCACTTCACGGGCCGCGCGCGGCTCGCGCGCGAGCTGCCCGACGCGCCGGCCGCCGCCGTCGCGCCCGGCGACGGGGCGACGCACCACCCGGTCGCGCACGACGCCGTGTACCGCGTGTACTTCCACGGCCCCGCCTACCGCGTGCTCGACGCCGCCTGGCGCGACGACGGCCACGTCGTCGGCCGGCTCGCCGGCGACCTGCCGCTGGACCACGACCCGCCCGAGCAGCCGATGGTGCTGCTCCCGCGCCTGATCGAGCTCTGCTTCCAGACCGCGGGCGTGTGGGAGCTGGGGACGGCCGGCCGCATGGGCCTGCCGACGCACGTCGACCGGGTCCGCCGCTACGCCGCCCCCGACGGCGCCGCCATCCTGCACGCGGTGGTCACGCCGCGCGACGACGGCGGCACGGACGCCGAGGTCGTGGCCGCCGACGGCCACGTCGTCGTCGCGCTGGAGGGCTACCGCACCACGGAGCTGCCCGGCGGGGTCGACGAGGAGCTCCTGGCCCCGATCCGCGACGCGATGCGCTGAGAGGAGCCTCCGATGCGCGCCCCGTTCGAACGCCTGGCCATCGTCAACCGCGGCGAGCCCGCGATGCGGCTCATCCACGCCGTGCGCGAGCTGGACGGCGGGCGGGAGCGCCCGATCCGGACGATCGCGTTCTACACCGAGCCCGACCGCCGGTCGCTGTTCGTGCGCCAGGCCGACGAGTCCTACTGCCTCGGCGCGGCGCGCCCCGGCTACCTCGACCTCGAGGACCTCGAGGACGCGCTGCGCGCCACGCGCGCGGACGCCGCCTGGGTCGGCTGGGGCTTCGTGGCCGAGCGGCCCGAGTTCGCCGACCTCTGCGAGCGGCTGGGCATCGTCTTCGTCGGGCCGCCGGCGTCCGCGATGCGCCTGCTGGGCGACAAGGTCGCCGCCAAGCGCCTGGCCGAGGAGGCCGGCGTGCCGGTCGCCCCGTGGAGCGGCGGCGCGGTGCGGGCGCCCGCGGACGCCGCCCTCGCCGCGGAGCGGATCGGCTTCCCGCTGATGGTCAAGGCGGCGGCCGGCGGTGGCGGGCGCGGCATCCGCGTCGCCAACGGGCCGGACGAGCTGCCCGCGGCGCTCGCCGCCGCGCAGGCCGAGGCCCGCGACGCCGTGGGCGACGACGCGGTGCTGCTCGAGCGGCTCGTGTCCCGCGCCCGCCACGTCGAGGTGCAGATCATCGCCGACGGCCAGGGCGGCGCGTGGGCGCTGGGCGTTCGCGACTGCAGCCTCCAGCGCCGCCACCAGAAGGTCGTCGAGGAGTCGGCGAGCACCGTGCACGACGCCGCGGGCGAGGCGCGGCTG
Source organism: Solirubrobacterales bacterium (assembly GCA_016215085.1). Taxonomy (GTDB): domain Bacteria; phylum Actinomycetota; class Thermoleophilia; order Solirubrobacterales; family Solirubrobacteraceae; genus Baekduia. The sequence goes on from JACRMD010000199.1 coordinate 4,226, forward strand.
CGCGCCGCCGCGGTCGACCTCGTGCTCCGCGCGGGCTACGCGGGCGCCGCCACCGTCGAGTTCCTGGTGGACCTGGACACCGGCGAGCCGTCGTTCCTGGAGGTCAACGCCCGGCTGCAGGTCGAGCACCCCGTCACCGAGGCGGTCACCGGCGTCGACCTCGTCAAGCTCCAGCTCCCCCGCCGAGTTCGACTCGATGATCGCCAAGGTGATCGCGTGGGGGCGCGACCGCGACGAGGCGCTCTGCCGCCTGCACCGCGCGCTGGCCGACACGATGGTGGTCGTCGAGGGCGGGACGACGAACCAGGGCTTCCTGCTCGAGCTGCTCGACCGCCCCGAGGTCCGCGCGGGCGACGTCTACACGACGTGGCTGGACGGCATGGCGCTGCGCGGCGAGGCCGTGCCGACGCGGCACGCCGACGTCGCGCTGCTGCAGGCGGCGGTGCTGCTCGCCGAGCAGGCCGAGGACGCCGAGCGCGCGCGGTTCTACGCGCTGGCCCGCCGCGGCCGGCCCGAGTCCGACCCGCCCGCGTCGCGCACCGTCGAGCTGCGGCTGGGCGGCCAGGCCTACCGGCCCGAGGTCCGCCGCACCGGCCCGGCGTCGTTCCGCGTGGCGGTCGACGGCACGGCGGTCGACGTCGTCCAGGAGCGCCTCGGCCACCACGAGCGCCGGCTGCTCGTCGACGGCGCCGGCCACCGGACGCTCAGCTCGCTGCAGGGCCCCGACGTCCGCGTCGAGGTCGACGGCGTCCCGCACCGCCTGGCGCGCGACGACGGCGGCGTCGTGCGCAACATCTCGCCCGCGGTGGTCGTGGCGATCCCCGTGGCGGCCGGCGACGTGGTCGACGAGGGCGACGTGGTCGCGGTCGTCGAGACCATGAAGATGGAGAGCTCGCTGGTGGCGCCGTTCCGCGGCCGCGTCCGCGCGGTGCTCGCCGCGCCCAACGTCCAGGTGCCCGCGCAGGCGCCGCTCGTGCAGCTCGAGCCGCTGGACCGCGCCGACGCCGTGGCCCGCGGGCCGCGCCTGGCGTTCGCGCCCACGCGGCGCCCCGAGGACCCCCGCGCGCAGCTCGATGGCCTGCGCCGCCTGCTGCTGGGCTACGACGTCGACCCGGGCGACATCGCCGCGGCGGTCGCGGCCCTCGGCGCCGAGCCCGCGACGGCCGCCGAGGAGGACGCGCTGCTCGCCGTGCACGCCGACCTCCTCGCGCTGACGCGCCGTCGCCATGACGACGCCGACGAGTTCTCCGGCGCGGCGCTGCGCAGCCCGCAGGAGCACCTGCACGCCTTCCTGCGCTCGCTGGACCTCGACGCCGAGGGCATCCCGGACGCCTACGCCGGACGGCTGCGCCGCGCGCTGGCCCACTACGGCATCACGAGCCTGGACCGCACGCCGGCGCTCGAGGAGGCCTGCCACCGGCTCTTCCTCGCCGGCGAGCGCGCCGCGCTCGCACGGCCGGCGGT
>JACRMD010000199.1:5731-24056 GCA_016215085.1 Solirubrobacterales bacterium
GCCGCGCTCGCACGGCCGGCGGTCGTGGCGATCCTCGACCGCCGCCGGGAGCAGGCCGAGGCCGGGGCGGAGGCCGGCCCGGGGCTGCGCGACGTGCTGGACCGCCTCGCCGGCGCGGCCGCCGGACGTGACCAGGTGCTCGCTGACCTCGCGCTCGAGGTGCGCCACCGGGCGTTCGAGATGCCGGTGATCGAGGCCGTCACCGGCCGCGACTTCGCCGCCGCGCAGACCGTGCTCGAGGCGCTCTCCCAGGACCCCGAGGGCCCGGCGGCGGAGGCGCGCATCGCCGCGCTCGTCGGCTGCCCGCGCCCGCTGGCGGCGCTGCTGGGCTCGAAGCTGCGCGGCGCCGCGCCGCCGGTGCGGCGCGTCGTGCTCGAGACGATGACCCGCCGCTACTACCGCGTGCGCTCGCTCGAGCCGCTCGTGCCGGTGGATCTCTGCGGCCGCGAGGTGCTCGCCACGCACTACGACTTCGACGGCGTCCGCCGTGCGCTCTTCGTCGCGGCGGTGCCCCTCGGCGACGTCGCCGAGATGGCGCGCTGCGTGCTCGCCTCGGTGCGCCGGCTGCCGGCGGGGGCGTTGGCCGTGGTCGACCTGTACGTGACGGCCGACGGGCCGCTGCCCGCCCACGAGGAGCTGGCGGAGCGGCTGCAGGCGGCGCTCGCCGACCTCGACCTGCCGCCGGCCCTGCACCGCATCGTCGTCGCCGTCGCCGACCCGGCGGGCGGGCGCACCGACGCGTCCGTGGACGTCTGCACCTTCCGCCCCCAGCCCGGCGGCGGCCTGGCCGAGGACGAGGTGCTGCGCGGGATGCACCCGATGATGGCCTACCGCCTGGACCTGTGGCGGCTTTCGGCCTTCGCGCTGGACCGGCTGCCCTCGCCGGTCGACGTCCACCTCTTCCACGGCGTCGCGCGGGCCAACCCGAAGGACGAGCGGCTCTTCGCGCTGGCTGAGGTCCGCGACCTCACGCCGGTCCGCGACGACGGCGGCCGCGTCGTCGCGCTGCCCGAGCTCGAGCGCGCGCTCGTGCAGGCCTTCGAGGCCATGCGCCACTACCAGGGCCACCGCCCGCCGAGCCGGCGGCTGCAGTGGAACCGGGTGCTCCTGCACATCTGGCCCGAGATCGACCTCCCGCCCGAGGACCTGGCGCGCGTCACGCGGCGCCTGGCGCCGCAGGCCCTCGGCCTCGGCCTCGAGACGACGCTCGTCCGCGGCCGGCTGCGCGAGCGGCCCGGCGAGCCGGCGCGGGACCGCGTGCTGCGCGTCCACGCGCCCGGGGGCTCCGGCCTCGTGCTCGAGGTCGACGACCCGCCCGAGTACCCGCTCGCGCCGCTGGACGAGGGCGCCCGCCGGATCGTCGCGGCGCGCCGCCGCGGCCTGCTGCACCCGGCCGAGATCGTCAAGCTCCTCACGCCGGCGCCCTCGGGCGACGGCGCCGCCCCGGGCCAGCCCCGCGGCAGCTTCGAGGAGCTCGACCTCGACGGCGACGGCGCGCTCGTCGCGGTCGACCGCCCGCCGGCGGCCAACGACGCCGGCATCGTCGTGGGGCTCATCCGCAACGTCACCGACCGCCACCCGGAGGGCATGCTGCGCGTCGCCCTGCTGGGCGACCCGACCAAGGCGCTGGGCTCGCTGGCCGAGCCCGAGTGCCGGCGGATCGTCGCGGCGCTGGACCTCGCCGAGCGGCTCGGGGTGCCGCTGGAGTGGTTCGCCCTGTCGGCGGGCGCGCGCATCGCCATGGACAGCGGGACCGAGAACATGGACTGGGTCGCCGTGGTCCTGCGGCGCATCATCGAGTTCACGCAGCGGGGCCACGAGCTCAACGTCGTGGTGTGCGGCATCAACGTCGGCGCGCAGCCGTACTGGAACGCCGAGGCCACCATGTTGATGCACACGCGCGGCATCCTGGTGATGACGCCCGACAGCGCGATGGTGCTGACCGGCAAGCAGGCGCTGGACTTCTCCGGCGGCGTGTCGGCGGCCGACAACCTCGGCATCGGCGGCTACGAGCGCGTCATGGGGCCCAACGGCCAGGCACAGTGCTGGGCGCCCGACGTCGCTGCCGCCTGCCGCGTGCTGCTGGCGCACTACGAGCACACCTACGTCGCACCCGGCGAGCGCTTCCCGCGGCGGGCGGCCACGAGGGACCCGCTGGACCGCGACGTCCGCACGGCGCCGCACGCCGCGCCCGGCTCGGACCTGCAGACGGTCGGCGACGCGCTGACCGACGCGGGCAACCCCGGCCGCAAGAAGGGCTTCGAGATCCGCGCGGTGATGCGCGCCGTGTGCGACCGCGACCACGAGCCGCTCGAGCGGTGGTCGGGCATGCGCGACGCCGAGGGCGTCATCGCCTGGGAGGCCCACCTCGGCGGCCACCCGGTGGCGCTGCTGGGCATCCAGTCGCACCCGCTGCCGCGCCACGGCCCGCTGCCCGCCGACGGCCCCGACCGCTGGACGGCGGGGACGCTCTTCCCCAAGTCCTCCAAGAAGCTTGCGCGCGCGATCAACGCGGCCAGCGGGCGGCTGCCGGTCGTCGTGCTCGCCAACCTCGCCGGCTTCGACGGGTCGCCCGAGTCGCTGCGCGAGTGGCAGCTGGAGTTCGGCGCCGAGATCGGGCGCGCGGTCGTCAACTTCGACGGGCCGATCGTGTTCTGCGTCGTGTCGCGCTACCACGGCGGCGCGTTCGTCGTCTTCTCGCAGGCGCTCAACGCGCAGCTCGAGGCCTCCGCGCTGGAGGGCACCTTCGCGTCCGTCATCGGCGGCGCGCCGGCCGCCGCGGTCGTCTTCGCCCGCGAGGTCAAGCAGGCGGCCCTGGAGGACCCGCGGATCGCGGAGCTCGACGCGCGGCTGGCCGAGGCCGAGGGCGCCGAGCGGGCGCGGCTGCGCGCCGAGCGCGACGAGCTGTGGCCCGCGGTCCACAACGAGCACCTGGGCGCGTTCGCGGCGCGCTTCGAGGCCGTGCACTGCGTCGAGCGGGCGGTCGAGGTGGGGTCGGTCAGCCGGATCCTGCCGGCGGCCGGGCTGCGGCCGTACCTCGTCGACGCCGTCGAGCGCGGCATGACGCGGACGCTCACCCGCGAGGAGGAGGCCGGCCATGGCCGCACCCGGCTGGTTGAGCCGATCCCCCACTGACGTCCCGGCCGGGGTCGGCTGGCTCGGGCCCCGCGAACGGGCGGTCCACGCCGCGCTGCAGCTGCCGCGCCGGCGCGCGGACTGGCGCCTGGGCCGCTGGACCGCGAAGTGCGCGCTGGCCGCATGGCTCGGCGGCGCGCCCGACGACGTCGAGGTTCTCGCCGCCGCCGACGGCGCCCCCGAGGCGTGGTGCGGGCGGCGGCGGCTGCCGGTCGTCGTCTCGCTCAGCCACCGGGCCGGACGCGCGATCGCGGTCGTCGCCGACGCGCCCGCCGCACTTGGCTGCGACCTGGAGCTCGCCGAGCCGCGCAGCGATGCGTTCCTGCGCGAGTGGCTGGGCGAGGCCGAGCGCGCCCAGGTCGCGGCGGCGGGCGACGACGGCCGCACGTGGCTGGCCAACCTCGTCTGGAGCGCGAAGGAGGCCGGCGCGAAGGCCCGCCGGGAGGGCCTGCGGCTCGACGTCCGCTCGGCCGCGGTGCGCGTCGGTCGCACGCCGGCCGCCGACGGCTGGGCACCGCTGGACGTCCGCTGGGCGCCGAACGACGGCGGCGGCGCGACGCCCGGGTGGTGGCGCACCGAGCCGCACTGGGTCATGGCCGTCGCCGGAGAGCCGGCACCCGCGCCGCCCGTGCGCCTCGACTGACGCCGTCGAGCGCCGCCGGGGGCCAGGCCCCCAACATGAACTCAACAATGTTAAGGGGCCTGGCCCCGTCGGTCGGGTGGCGGACGAGGGCCCGCGCAAGGTCGCGCCCAGCGTTGACGACCGCCTGGGTACTAGTATTCTAGTTCGCGTGTCGTCGCTTCGGCAGCTCTCCCGCCGCCGCACCACGACCGCCCGCAAGGCGGCCTACGACGCGCTGCGCGGCGCGATCGTGGCCGGGGAGCTGACCCCGGGGACGCGCCTGTCGGAGAACGAGCTCGCCGAGCTGCTCGGCGTCTCCCGGACCCCGGTGCGCGAGGCGCTGCTGCGCCTGCGCGAGGACCAGCTCGTGGACGTGGTGCCCCAGTCGGGCACGTTCGTCACCCCGATCAGCACCAGCGCCGTCCGCGACGCGCAGTTCCTGCGCGAGGCCGTCGAGTGCGCCGCGGTCCGCCTGGCGACCGAGCGCGCCACGCCCCCCGACGTCGCCGCCCTGCGCGACCTGCTCGCCCGCCAGGAGGTCGCCCGCGACACCGACGACCTCGACGCGTTCTTCGTCCTCGACGGCGACTTCCACCACGCACTGTGCGACCTGTCGGGCCGCCCGATCGCGTGGGCGATCGGCCGGCGCGCCAACGGCCACCTCGACCGCGTGCGCCGCCTGAGCCTGCCGGTCCCCAGCTACATCGCCGAGATGGTCGAGGAGCATCGCCGCGTCGTCGACGCCGTCGAGCTCGGCGACCCCGACCTGGCCGAGGCCTCGCTGCGCCACCACCTGCGGATGGTCCTCTCCGGCCTGCCGCGGATCCGCGCCGAGCGGCCCGAGCTGTTCGACGACGACGACGAGGAGGAGCTCGCCTGATGCGCGTGGAGCGCACCTTCGCGTTCCTGGACCTCTGCGGCTTCACGCGCTACGCGGAGGCCCACGGCGACGACGCCGCGATCGCCGCGCTGGCGCACCTGCGCGCCACGTTGCGGGCCGCCGCCGAGCAGACCGGCGTCCGGGTGACCAAGTGGCTGGGCGACGGCGCCATGCTCTGCGGCGTGGACGCCGGCGCGACGGTCACGTGCGCCGAGGCGGTGCGCGACCGCGTCGCCGCCGAGGGCCCCCTGGCGCTGCGCGGCGGCCTCGCGCGCGGCGACGTCATCGTCTTCGAGGGCGACGACCACGTCGGCGCCGCCGTCAACGTGGCCGCCCGCCTCTGCGAGCAGGCCCGCCCCGGAGAGCTCCTGATCGCCACCCCGCTGCTCGACGAGCTCGACGGACATGAGGACGCCGAGGTGACGTCCGTGCGCGTCGCGGGCATGTCTGCACCCATCGGCGTCCATCGCCTACCCACCCCGACCCGCGTCCCCGGACGACCCGGCCCCGCCCGCGCCCAGGACCTCCTCCAGCGCGTCATCGCCGGCGCCGCCCGTCGCGGCGTGCCGATGACCGCGGGCCTGTCGACGCCCTACGTCAACACGCTGCCGCCCGAGGCCGACCACACCGTCGACGCCGACGTCGAGCTCGAGCGCCGCATCCGCGCCTACGTGCGCTGGAACGCGATGGCCACCGTGCTGCAGGCCAACGCGGAGTCCTCCGAGCTCGGCGGCCACATCGCCAGCTACCAGTCGGCCGCGACGCTCTACGAGGTCGGCTTCAACCACTTCTGGCGCGCGCCGTCCGACGGCCACGGCGGTGACCTGGTCTACATCCAGGGCCACTCGTCGCCGGGCGTGTACGCCCGCGCGTTCCTGGAGGGCCGGCTGACCGAGGAGCAGCTGCAGGGCTACCGCCAGGAGGTCAGCCGCGGCGGCATCTCCTCCTACCCGCACCCGTGGCTGATGCCGGACTTCTGGCAGTTCCCCACGGTCTCGATGGGCCTCGGGCCGCTGATGGCCATCCACCAGGCGTACTTCATGAAGTACCTGGAGGGCCGCGGCATGGCCGACACCGCGGGCCGCAAGGTGTGGGCCTTCCTCGGCGACGGCGAGATGGACGAGCCCGAGTCGATGGGCGCGCTGGGCCTCGCCGGCCGCGAGCGCCTGGACAACCTCATCTTCGTCATCAACTGCAACCTGCAGCGCCTCGACGGCCCGGTGCGCGGCAACGGCAAGATCATCCAGGAGCTCGAGAGCGCGTTCCGCGGCAACGGCTGGAACGTCATCAAGGTGATCTGGGGCTCGCGCTGGGACCCGCTGATCGCCGCCGACCGCGACGGCATCCTCGTGCGCCGGATGGAGGAGGCGCTCGACGGCGACTACCAGACCTACAAGTCGCGCAACGGCGCCTACGTGCGCGAGCACTTCTTCGGCAAGTACCCCGAGCTGCTGGAGATGGTCGCCGACTGGAGCGACGACGACATCTGGAACCTCAACCGCGGCGGCCACGACCCGGTCAAGGTCCACGCCGCCTACAGCGCCGCCGTCGCCCACACGGGCCAGCCGACCGTGATCCTCGCCAAGACGATCAAGGGCTACGGGATGGGCGAGTCGGGCGAGGGCCAGAACATCACCCACCAGCAGAAGAAGATGGGCGAGGGCGCGCTGCTGTCGTTCCGCACGCGCTTCGGCCTGCCGCTCACCGACGAGCAGGTGCGCGCGAAGGCGCTGGTCAGGCTCCCCGAGGGCAGCCCCGAGGAGCAGCACCTCAAGGCGCGGCGCGAGGCGCTCGGCGGCAGCCTGCCGGCCCGCAAGCCGGCGTCCACGCCGCTGGCCGTCCCCGAGCTCGAGGCCTTCCAGGCGGTGCTCGACGGCTCCGGCGAGCGCGAGATCTCCACCACCATGGCCTTCGTCCGCGTGCTCTCCGCGCTGCTGCGCGACAAGGAGCTCAAGTCGCGGATCGTGCCGATCGTCGCCGACGAGTCGCGCACCTTCGGCATGGAGGGGATGTTCCGCCAGCTGGGCATCTTCAGCCAGGTTGGCCAGCTCTACCGGCCCGAGGACGCCGAGCAGCTCATGTACTACAAGGAGGACCAGAAGGGCCAGATCCTCCAGGAGGGCATCAACGAGGCGGGCGCGATGTCGTCGTGGATCGCCGCGGCCACGTCGTACGCCAACCACGGCGAGCCGATGATCCCCTTCTACGTCTTCTACTCCATGTTCGGGTTCCAGCGGATCGGGGACCTGGCGTGGGCGGCGGGCGACTCGCGGGCCCGCGGCTTCCTCATCGGCGGCACCGCCGGGCGCACGACGCTCAACGGCGAGGGCCTGCAGCACGAGGACGGCCACAGCCATCTGATCGCGGCGACGATCCCCAACTGCGTGGCCTACGACCCGGCCTATGGCTACGAGGTCGCGGTGATCGTGCAGGACGGCCTGCGGCGCATGTACGCCGAGCAGGAGGACGTCTACTACTACGTCACCACCATGAACGAGAACTACCCCCAGCCGGCGATGCCGGAGGGGGCGCGCGAGGGGATCGTGCGCGGCATCCACCGGATCCGCGAGGCGCAGGCTCCGAAGGTGCAGCTGCTGGGCTCGGGCACGATCCTGCGCGAGGTGCTCGCCGGCGCGGAGCTCCTGCGCGAGGACTGGGACGTCGAGGCGGAGGTGTTCAGCGTGACGAGCTTCACCGAGCTGCATCGCGACGGCATCGCCGCCGACCGCTGGAGCCGCCTGCACCCGACCGAGGCGCCGCGTGCGCCGTACGTGCAGGAGGTGCTCGGCCAGCCGGGCACCCCGGTCGTCGCCGCCAGCGACTACCAGCGGGCGCTGCCGGAGCTGATCCGCCCGTGGGTCGGCGGCCCGTACGAGGTGCTCGGCACCGACGGCTTCGGGCGCAGCGACTACCGCCGCGCGCTGCGGTCCTTCTTCGAGGTCGACCGCCACCACGTCGTGGTCGCGGCGCTGCACGCGCTGGCGCGCGACGGGGCGGTCGAGCCGGCGGTCGTGCAGCAGGCGATCGAGCGCTACGAGATCGACGCGGAGGTGGACGCCCCATGGCGGCGCTGAAGGAGGTCCTCGTCCCCGACATCGGCGACTTCTCCGACGTCCCGGTCATCGAGCTCCTGGTGGGGCCGGGCGACCAGGTCGCGGAGGACGACCCGCTGGTCGTGCTCGAGTCCGACAAGGCCACGATGGAGGTCCCGGCCCCGTTCGCCGGGACGGTCGCCGAGCTGAAGGTCGCGGTCGGCGACAAGGTCTCCGAGGGCGCGACGCTGCTCGTCCTCGACGCGGTCAACGGCGACGCGCCGGCGAGCGCCGACGGCGGCCGGGCGCAGGCCCCGCATCCGCCCGAGCAGGGCGCGCCGTCGTCGCTGGCCTCGGCCGTCGTCGCCGAGGCGCAGTCGGGCCCGGGCACCGTCCCGCCGCCGGTCCGGCAGCCCGCGCCCCACGCCGACGGCCCGGTCCACGCCAGTCCCGCGGTGCGGCGCCTGGCGCGCGAGCGCGGCATCGACCTGCACGGCGTCGAGGGCAGCGGCCGCAAGGGCCGCATCACCAAGGAGGACCTCGAGCGGCCGGCCGAGGCCGCGCCCGCGGCGGCGCCCGCGCCGGCGGCCGTGCCCGCCGGGAGGTTCGCCGAGGGCGACGAGCGGGTTCCGCTGACGAAGATCCAGCAGGTGAGCGCGCGCAACCTCTCGGCCGCCTGGCAGACGATCCCGCACGTCACCCAGCACGAGGACGCCGACATCACGGACCTCGAGGCGTTCCGCAAGCAGCTCAACGCCGAGCAGTCCGACGTCAAGGTCACGATGGTCGCGCTGCTGCTCAAGGCCACGGCGGCCGCGCTGCGGACGTTCCCGCGCTTCGCCTCGCAGCTCGACGGCGACGAGCTGATCCTCAAGCGCGACCTGCACGTCGGGTTCGCGGCCGACACGCCCAACGGGCTCGTCGTGCCGGTCATCCGCGACGTCGACCGCAAGGGGGTCCTCGAGCTCGCCGGCGAGCTCACCGAGCTGTCGGGCAAGGCCCGCGCGGGCAAGCTCTCGCCCAAGGAGCTCAGCGGCGCGGTGTTCACGATCTCGTCGCTGGGCGGCATCGGCGGCACCGCGTTCACCCCGATCGTCAACCCGCCGCAGGTGGCGATCCTCGGCGTCTCCAAGTCCACGATGCAGCCCGTGTGGGACGGGTCCGCGTTCCAGCCGCGGCTGATCCTGCCGCTGTCGCTGTCCTACGACCACCGCGTCATCGACGGCGCCCTCGCCGCGCGCTTCTGCGTGCACCTGGCAAAGGTGCTGACCGACCTCCGGAGGGTGCTGCTGTGAAGGTCGAGGTGCCGGACCTCGGGGACTTCTCCGACGTCCCCGTCATCGAGGTGCTCGTCGCGGTCGGCGACCGCGTCGAGGCCGAGGACCCGCTGATCGTCCTCGAGTCCGACAAGGCGACGATGGAGATCCCGGCGCCGGCCGCGGGCGTCATCGAGGCGCTGCTGGTCGGCGTGGGCGACACGGGAGCTCTCGGGCGACGGCGCGGCGCCCGCCGAGGCTCCGGCCGAGGAGCCGAAGGCCGAGGAGCCCGCCGCGGCCGCCGCGGCGCCTCCGGCCGCGCCGGCGCAGGAGGATGCGGGCGACCGCGTCGACGTCGTGGTCCTCGGCGCCGGGCCGGGCGGCTACACCGCCGCGTTCCGCGCCGCCGACCTCGGCCTGTCCGTCGCGCTGGTCGAGCGCTACGAGCGCCTCGGCGGCGTCTGCCTCAACGTGGGCTGCATCCCGTCCAAGGCGCTGCTGCACGTCGCCAAGGTCCTGGCCGACGCCGAGGACGCGGCGGCGCAGGGCGTGACGTTCGGCGAGCCCCGGATCGACGTCGACGGCGTGCGCGCCTTCAAGGACGGCGCGGTCGACAAGCTCACCAAGGGCGTCGGCAGCATGGCCAAGGGCCGCAAGGTCCGCGTCGTCCACGGTGAGGCGCGCTTCACCGGGCCGAACACGATGACGGTGGGCGACGAGGAGCTCGCGTTCCGCCACTGCATCGTCGCGGCGGGCTCGTCGCCGGTCGCGCTGCCCGGGTTCCCCGACGACTCGCGCATCATGGACTCCACGGACGCGCTCGAGCTCGCCGACGTCCCGGAGCGGCTGCTGGTCGTCGGCGGCGGGATCATCGGCCTGGAGATGGCCACGGTCTACGACGCGCTCGGCTCGAAGGTCACGGTCGTCGAGCTCATGGACCAGCTCATCCCCGGCTGCGACCCCGACCTCGTCAAGCCGCTGGCCAAGCGCATCGGCGAGCGCTATGCGGCGATCCACCTCGGCACGAAGGTCGAGGGCGCCGAGGCGCGCGACGACGGCATCCACGTGCGGTTCGGCAACGGCGAGGAGGGCGTCTTCGACCGCGTGCTCGTGGCGGTCGGGCGCCGGCCCAACGGCGGCGCGCTCGGGCTCGACGCCGCGGGCGTGCAGGTCGACGAGCGCGGGTTCGTGCCCGTCGACGAGCAGCAGCGCACCAACGTCCCGCACATCTTCGCCATCGGCGACCTCGCGCCCGGGCCGATGCTCGCCCACAAGGCGATGCACGAGGGCAAGGTGGCGGCGGAGGTCGTCGCCGGCCACGACGTCGCCAACGACGTGCGCGCGATCCCGTCCGTGGCCTACACCGACCCCGAGGTCGCGTGGGCGGGGCTCACCGAGACCGAGGCCAAGGAGCAGGGCGTCGCCTACGAGCTGGGGAGGATGCCGTGGTCGGCGTCGGGCCGCGCGCTGAGCACCGGGCGGCCGGACGGCCTGACGAAGCTCCTCGTCGACCCCGAGACCAAGCGCGTGCTCGGCGTGGGCGTCGTCGGCACGGGCGCCGGCGAGCTCGTCGCCGAGGTCGTCCACGCGATCGAGATGGGCTCCGACGCCGAGGACCTCGCGCTCAGCGTCCACCCGCACCCGACGCTGTCGGAGACGGTGGGGATCGCGGCCGAGGTGGCGATCGGGACCGTCACGGACCTACCGCCCGCGCGCAAGCGGGCGGCGCGCTAGCCGCGAGGGGAGGGCGCGGCGCAGCGGCGCCGCGCCCGGCCGTCAGGGGGCCGTCGCGCCCGCCGCCTCGTCGAGGCGGTCGTCGCCGAACCACAGCCGCTCGCCGATCCGCAGCGTCGGGATGCCGCGCACGCCGGCGTCCCACGCCGCGTCGGTGGCGGCCCGCAGCGCGCCCTTGACCTCCGGGTCGGCGATGGCGGCCGGCACGCGCTCGCCGTCGAGGCCGGCGGCGGCGGCCACCGCGGCGATGGTCGCGACGTCGCTGAGGTCGCCGCCCTGCGCGAATGCGCGGTCGAACGCGGCATGGGCGAACGCCGCGCCGTCGCCCTCGCGCCGGGCCCACGTCGCGGCCCGCATGACCGCCAGCCCGTCGCCCGGCCAGACGGCGGGCCAGCGCACCGGCGGCAGCCCGTACGCGGCGGCGCGCCGCTCGACCTCGGCCATGCCGGCGGCGCGCTCCGCCGTCCGCGCCCACGAGCCGCTGTCGCGCCGCTGGAAGAGCGCGCCGAGCAGCACCGGCTGCAGGTCGGGCGCGACGCCGAGCACCCGCTCGGCCCGCGCGACCGCGAGGTGCGCGTACGGCGAGCCGAGGTCGAAGTAGAGTACGGGCATGGCCATTGCTGAACGCTCAGCAAGTGAGTCTAAGGGGAACGCGTCGCGCGTGGCGATCCTCGACGCCGCCGAGCGGCTGTTCGCCGAGCGCGGGTTCGACGGCGCGAGCCTCGGCGACATCGGCGCGGCGGCCGCCGTGTCGCGCGCCACGCCGAGCTACTTCTTCGGCGGCAAGGAGCAGCTGTACGCCGCGGTGCTCGAGCGGGTCTTCGCCGAGCGCGAGGCCGCCACCGCGGAGGCGTTCGCGCCGCTGCACGCCTGGGCGGCGGGCGGCCCCGGCACGCTCGAGCGGGCGCTGACCCGCGCGATCGACGGCTACCTCGGCTTCCTGCTCGCGCGGCCGGCGTTCGTGGCCCTCGTGGCGCGCGAGGGGGTCGAGGGCGGCGCGCGCCTGCGCGCCGCGCCGCGCGCCTCCAGCGCGATGGCCGACGCGTTCGCCGCCCTGCGCGCCGCCGGCCCCCGGCGCGGCGTGCGCCGCTTCGACGTCGCCGACGCCGTGTTGCTGACCATCTCCCTGACGTTCTCGCCGCTGACCCAGCGCGGCACGTTCCTCGCCGCGCTGGGCCGCGACCTCGACGATCCCGCGACACGCCGGCGCCACGTCCGGCTCGCCGCCCGCCAGCTCCTGCACCTCGTGGAGGCCCCATGACGTTCCCCGCCGTGCCGATCGTCGCCGCGCCGATGGGCGGCGGGCCGTCCACGCCGGAGCTCGTCGCGGCGGTCTCCGGCGCGGGAGGCCTCGGCTTCCTGGCCGCCGGCTATCGGACCGCCGAGGCGGTGGCCGAGGACGTCCGCGCGACCCGCGAGCTGACCGCCGCGCCGATCGGCGTCAACGTCTTCGTCCCGGGTGCGCCGGCGGACCCGGCGACCTACGCGCCGTACGTGGAGCGGCTGCGCGCGGAAGGCCACCCGGTGGGCGAGCCGCGCTGGGAGGACGACGCGTACGCGGCCAAGCTCGACCTGCTCGCGAGCGACCCCGTGGCGGTCGTCTCGTTCACCTTCGGCTGCCCCGACGCCGCGGTCGTGCGCCGCCTGCAGGCCGCCGGCAGCACCGTGTGGGTCACGGTCACGTCGGTCGACGAGGCGCGCGCCGCCGTCGCGGCGGGCGCCGACGCGCTCGTCGCGCAGGGCGTCGAGGCCGGCGCGCACCGCGGCTCGTTCGCCGACGACGCGGGCGACCTCACGCTGCTGGTCCTGCTGCAGCTGCTGCGCGCCGCGACCGATGTGCCGCTCGTGGCCTCGGGCGGCATCGCCAGCGGGGCCGGCGTCGCCGCCGCGCTGGCGGCGGGCGCCCGCGCCGCGCAGCTGGGAACCGCGTTCCTGCGCTGCCCCGAGGCGGGGACCGCGCCCGTGCACCGCGACGCGGTCGCGACGGCGGCGCCCACGCGCATCACCCGGGCGTTCACCGGGCGCCAGGCGCGCGGGATCGTCAACCGCTTCCTGGCCGAGCACACCGACGGCGCGCCGGCGGCCTACCCGGAGGGCCACCACGCGACGGCGCCGGTGCGCGCCGCGGCGAGGGCGGCGGGCGACGCCGACGCGCTGCACCTCTGGGCGGGCCAGGCGCACGAGCTCGCCCGGGAGGTTCCGGCCGGGGAGCTCGTGCGTGCCCTGGCCGCCGAGGCCCGTGACGCCCTCGCCGCCGCGGGCTCAGCGCTTCGGTAGCGCCCACGAGCGCGCGGGCCCGCGCGGCGGCGCCTGACGCGGCGCGGGCTTGTGGCGGCGCGGCGGGGCCGGGTCGTACCGGGCGTCGCGGCTCGTCCTGCGCTCGGGCTGCTCTCGCATGCGGCGATGCTCGCGCCCCGGGCCCGCCGGCGGAACGGCCCGCCGGCAGGAACCCGCTTCGACCGCCGGTCCTACGCGGCCTGGCGCGCGGCCTCGGGCACGCGCGCCTCGCCGGCATGCGCGTGGCCGGGCTTCGGGATCATCAGCGAGGCGCCGAGCGCCAGGACGCAGCCGACCGCCGACGCGGCGAACGCCTCGGTGTAGGCGCCCTCGGTCGGCAGACCGGAGGACGTGATGACCTCGGCGGTCAGCAGCGCGGTCACGAGCGCCGCGCCGAACGCGCCGCCGACCGTGCGCATGATGGTGTTGATGCCGGTGGCGATGCCGACCTCGCGCGGATCGACGGCCCCGACGATGAGGTTGGCCATCGAGGCGAAGGCGAACGAGATGCCGAAGCCGACGAGCACGCCCCCTGCGATGAAGTGCCACACCTCCGAGTGCGCGACGGCCTGCAGGGCGAACGAGGCGGCGGCGAGGATCGTCCCCAGCGCGAGCACGAAGCGGAAGCCGAAGCGCGCGCCGAGGCGGCCGCCGAGCGGGCCGGCGATGAGCATCATCATGGCGCTGGGCAGCATCACCAGGCCGGCCTCGGTGACCGACAGCCCGAAGCCGTAGCCCGCCGACTCCTCGGTCTGGACGAACTGGGGGACGAGCAGGAACGAGCCGAACATCGCGACGCCCACCAGGAAGCCGGTGACGTTCGTCGCGAGCACGGCGCGCTCGCGCAGGACGCGCACGTCGACCAGCGGGTCCGGCGTGCGGGCCTGGAGCTTGAGGAAGCCGCCGAGGACGACGAGGCCGCCGCCGAGGAGCAGCACGACCCGGGCGGAGTCCCAGCCCCAGGCGTTGGCCTTCGAGATGCCGTAGAGCACCGCGATCAGGCCGAGCGACAGGACGGTCGCGCCGCGCCAGTCCACGCGGGTGCGCTCGCGCGCCGGCGACGGCGGCACGAGGTACCAGGTGGCGGCCGCGGCGGGCAGCGCCATGAGCCCGATCCAGAACAGCCACGAGGTGTCGACGTGGTCGACGATCACGCCCGACAGCGGCAGGCCGATGCCGCCGCCGATGCCGAACATCGCCGAGATCAGGCCGATCGCGACCGGGCGGCGGTCGACGGGCAGCTCGTCGTTGACGATGCCGAAGGCCAGGGGGAACACGCCGCCGGCGACGCCCTGGATGACGCGGCCGGCGATGAGGACGCCGATCGTGCTGCCCAGCGCGCAGATCGCCGAGCCGATCGAGAACACGACGAGCACGACGGTGAGCACGCGGCCCTTGCCGTAGAGGTCGCCGAGCTTCCCGGCCAGCGGCGTGCAGACGGAGGCGGAGAGGAGGTAGCCGGTGAGCAGCCACGCGGTGGCCGAGCGGCTCGCGTCGTACTCGTGGCCGATCTCGGGCAGGGCCGGCGCGACCATGGTCTGCGCGAGGGCGTAGGACAGCGCGGCGAGGAGCAGGGCGCCGAGGACCGGCGCCGCGGGACGACCATGGACGGTGTGACGCATGCGGGCGCCCATCCTAGCGCAACCGGAGCACCGCCCTCCGTTTCGTAGCATGTGCAGCGATGACCGCCGAGCCGCGTCCCCTGCGCGCCGACGCCGAGCGCAACCGCCGCCGCGTCCTGGACGCCGCGCGCGACGTCTTCGCGCGCCGCGGCCTCGAGGCGGGCGTGGACGAGATCGCCCGATGCGCCGGGGTCGGCGTCGGCACGCTCTACCGCCGCTTCCCCACCAAGCAGGACCTGCTCGCCGCCGTCATCGAGGACGGCTTCGTGCGCCTGATGGCGGCGCTGGAGGAGACCGCGGCGATCGAGGACCCGTGGGCGTCCTACGCCGCCGCGGCCCACGCGCTCGGCGACGCCATCGCCCGCGACCGCGGCTTCCACGAGGCCGTCCAGGCCGCCAAGCACGAGCTCGTCGACTTCGACGCGCTGCGCGCCCAGCTGCTCGAGGCGGTCGGCGCGCCGCTGTCGCGCGCGCAGGCCGCGGGCGTCGTGCGCGGCGACCTCACCGCGCAGGACCTGCTGAGCCTCTGCGCCGTGGCCGCGCGGCTGCCCGAGTGGCGGCTGCGCGAGGAGCCCGCGATCTGGCGCCGCTACCTCTCCGTGGTGCTCGACGGCACGCGCCCCGAGGGCGCGACGCCGCTGCCCCGCTAGGCGGGCTGCAGCTCGCGGCGGATCTTCACGTCGCCGATCAGCGAGCCGGGCGGGCCCAGCGTCACGACCACGAGCGCCGGGAACCACCAGCCCCAGCGCTCCTCGCCGGCGCCCTTGGCGCAGAGGAACAGCAGGAGCAGGAAGCCGAGGCCGTGGATCGGGCCGAGGGCGGAGACGACGCCCTGGGCGTCGGAGAGCGCGGCGATCACGAGCGGCACGAGCAGCGCGAAGTCGAGGATCGCCACGAGGCGGATGCGGTTCAGGAGGGTGATGGTCGAAGCCGTGTCGGGCACGCCCGGCACGCTACGACACGCGAGGATGCAGGGGTGCCGACCCCGACCGACACCGTCCCGCTGTGGCTCGACGACGGCGCCTACGCGCCGCGGCCGCCGCTGGCCGAGGACCTGCGCGCGGACGTGTGCGTCGTCGGCGGCGGCGTCGCCGGGCTGGCGTGCGCGCGGCGGCTGGCGACGCACGGGCTGCGCGCCGTCGTGCTCGAGGCGCGGACGGTCGCCGGCGGTGCCAGTGGCCGCAACGGCGGCTTCCTGCTCGCCGGCGCGGCGGCGTTCCACGTCGACGCCCGCGAGCGCTTCGGCCGCGACGCCGCCCGCTCGCTCTACGCGCGGACCCTGCGCGCCCAGGACGAGGTGTACGCCCTGGCCGGCGAGCTCGGCGTGGCGGCCGCGGTGCGGCGGACCGGCTCGCTGCGGGTCGCGACCAGCGAGGACGAGGCCGAGCACGTCCGCCGCCACGTCGCGGCGCTGGCCGAGGACGGCTTCCCGGGCGAGCTGGTCGGCCCCGACGACCTGCCGCCGGTGCTGCGGCGCTCGGGCCTGCTGGCCGCGCACACGGCGCACGACGGCGCGCTGCAGCCGGCGGTCTGGGTCCGTGCGCTGGCGCGCGCCGCCGAGGCCGCGGGCGTCCGGCTCTTCGAGGGCACGCCGGTCCCCGCCCCCGTCCCGGCGCCCGGAGAGGGGCCGGTCGCCGCCGCGGGCGGGTCGGTGCGCGCCGCGCACGTCGTCGTCGCGGCCGACGGCGCGCTGCCGGCGCTGGTGCCCGAGGTCGCCGGCGCGGTCCGCGCGCGGCGGCTGCACATGCTCGCCACCGCGCCGCTGCCCGAGCGCGTCCTCGAGCAGCCGTCCTACCTGCGCTACGGCCACGAGTACGTCCAGCAGACGGCCGACGGGCGCATCGCCGCGGGCGGCTTCAGCGACCTCGACGCGGGCGCGTCGTGGACCGACCGCGAGGCGGGCGCGCCGGCCGTGTGGGCCCGCGTCGAGCGCTGGCTGCGCGACGACCTCGGCGTCGCGGCGCCGGTGACCCACCGCTGGGTCGGCGTCGTGGGCTACGCGTCCGACGGCCTGCCGCGCGCCGGCGACGTGCACGGCCGGCCCGGCCTGCACGCGCTCGGCGGCTACTCGGGCACCGGGAACCTCGTCGGCTTCCTCGCCGGGCAGGCGCTCGCCGACCGCATCGCGCTCGGCGAGCACGACGGGCTGTCGGTCTTCGCGTCGCCCTAGCCGCTCCAGGCGCCCGCCCACAGCACTCCCCACGCGGTCAGTACGGCTGGCTCGACAGCCGCGCACGGACCGTGCGCAGCGCGCTGGTCAGCCAGGCGTCGCGCAGCTCGGTCACGTGGACCGGCCGCTCGGCGACGTCGTGGGCGGCGAGGAAGCGGGCGCGGCCGACGCCGGGGAGGATGCGGCCGTCCAGGGGCGGCGTCGCCAGGGCGCCGCCGTCGCCGATCGCGACGACGTTCGCCCACGAGGCCTCGAGCACCCAGCCGTCGAGGTCGACCAGCAGCGGCGTGGCGGGCGCGGTGTGCGCGGCGAGCGCGTCGAGCAGCCGGCGGTCGCGCCATTTGTGCGCGCCCAGGCCGCCCGGGACGACGACCGGGTGCAAGGTGGTGGGGTCGCTCGCGGGCGGCAGTGCCGCGACCTCGGCGGCGATCGCGCCGCCGGGCTCGGCGAGCAGGCGCAGCCGCGCCGCCTCGGGCAGCGGCGGCAGTGCCGGCAGCTCGGGCGTCACGCCGTAGAGCGCGCGCACGCTGGCGGTGAGGCGGGCGACGTGGGCGTCGAGGTCGACCGGGGCGCCGTCGCGGACGAGCACGGTCTCGAAGACGCCGCGCGCCGGGTCGGGCCGCGGCGTGGGCCGGGGGCCGAGGCGCAGGGGCCGCGGGACGGCGTCGCCCGCCGCGCGACTCGCGCCGGCGCCGTCCCCCTCCTCCAGCGCGCCGCCCACCGCGGCCAGCAGCGGTGCCGCCTTCGCCAGCGCCTCCGCCGCCTCGCCGTCCGGGTCGCTGCCCGCGGTCACGCCGCCGCCGACGTCGAGCCACAGGCGCGCGCCGCCGGCCTCGAAGGTGCGGATCGCGACGCTGAGCTCGAGCCCGGCGCACGGCGAGGCGAAGCCGATCGCGCCGGTGAACACCTGGCGCTCGGCGCTCTCGAGCTCGCCGATGACGTCCATCGCCGCGACCTTCGGCGCGCCGGTCACCGAGCCGGGCGGGAACGTCGCGGCCACCAGCGCGCCGTCGCCGACGCCGGGCGCCAGCGTGCCGGCGACCTCGCTGACCAGGTGCCACACGCCGGCGTGCGGCCGCGGCTCGGCCAGCGCGGTGACCTCGACCGACCCGTGCGCGCAGACGCGGCCGAGGTCGTTGCGCACGAGGTCGACGATCATCACGTTCTCGGCGCGGTCCTTCTCCGAGGCGGCCAGCGCGGCCGGGTCCTCCGACCGCGGGGCCGTGCCCTTGATCGGCGCGCTGCGCACGCGGTCGCCCCGGCGCTCGAGGTAGAGCTCGGGCGAGAGGCTCGCGACGCCGCCGACCCACGCCGCGCGGTCGGGCCGCAGCGCCGTCGCGCCCGCGACGTGCAGGTCGGCGAGGTCGCCCTCGAGCGTGGAGCGCAGGCGCAGCGCCAGGTTGGCCTGGAAGAGGTCGCCCGCTGCGATGCGCTCGCGGCAGGCCTGCACGGCGCGGGCGTGGCCGGCGGCGGCCGGCGTGGCGGTGAACGGCGCGGTGCGGAACGGGCGCGCCGCGGGCGGCGCGACGAGACGCGCACGCAGCAGCTCGAGGCGAGCCTCGAGCGCCGCGGCGCGCTCATCGGTCCACAACGCCTC